>JASFTV010000314.1:0-4487 GCA_050050615.1 Desulfobacteraceae bacterium | reverse complement strand
GCATTCGCTTGGGCCATCTTTATAAGTCTGCTGCTCAAGTCAATGCCGTCAACTCTGATGGAGGGGGACCTCTTGACGATTTCGATGGGGAGATATCCCGGACCGGTTCCCAGGTCCAGAATCACGCCTTGCTTTAGGAACGAGGTCACTTCTTGCGCGACCGCGATATAGTAGCTCTCTACCACAAGCCTGGCGGCCTTCTCATAAAGGGAAGCAAAAGGTGCGGGTATCCTCTCTATCGTTATCCGTCGCTTCACGCTACTCAAACTCCAAAATAGAAGGGGTAGGGTCAGGCGCGGTATCTACAAAAACCGCGGCAGAGAGCCCCATCCGAAAGGGCGGGGGTGAATGAAACCCTTAAGAATTCCTCTCCCCCACCTCAATCCTCCCCGGTTAGAGGCTGTGTCTTAACCCCCCTTCAGCCCTCATCTGTCATTTCGATCCCCGGGCAAACGGGGGGAGAAATCTTTAAATTTGAATTCGCCGCTGCTTGTCGGAACGAAGTGGACTTGTGCGCCTCCGGCGTAGATCCCGTGTCGGCGGGGCCGCGGGATGAATTCAAATAGGGATAGAAATTCTAGCCTCTCGGCATGGGAGCGATGACATCGCGTTATATAAAATCGTGTAACGATTTTATTCCTGCTTGGGATAGTAGCAGGCAAGTAGCTCCAGGTTGCTGGAGGTGGGGTTTTCTTCGCACACCCTTTCATTCAGCTCACTCTGAAGGAGTGCGATCTCTTTGAGGCTTTTTTCGGTCAATTTGGCCGCTTTTGAGGACTTTCCATAGGCGTTCAGGACTCGTTCATCCAAAGCCCTGAGCTGTTGCCGCACTCTATGAATCTCTTTCCCAATGCTCTGATGCTCTTTAAAGCTGAACCCTTTGAATTTCTTGGCCATGGCGACTCCTTTCTGGAAGCCTGTTTCCTGCCGAGTTAGACTGTTGACAAAAGAAAATCATTGCTCTTTACAATAAACCCAGATTTGCGATTTTGAATGGATACGTACCTGACTTTTTTCCATGCCCTGGGAAAGCGAAAAATAAGGTTGTTTTTATCGTTCGTTGTCATTCAACCCCCCTTTATCAAGGTGGGCTGGGAGGATTTCATGAGGGCCTTTGAAAATCCCCCTCTAGAGCCTGTCCGATAACTTCGGCAAAAGTGAAGTGTTACATGCAAAAGTCCCCGATGTGCACCGAAGTGTCATTCCCGCGAAAGCGGGAATCCAGTTTTCAAAACGCTATGGACTCCCGCTTTCGCGGGAGTGACAGGCTTTTTGGGCTCGGGGCCCTTTTGGAATTGTCGTTTTTTTCGAAACATGAAGTTGTTGGACAGCCTCTCTATCCCCTTTTATCAAAAGGGGAAAATCATCCTGCTCCGTATGCTCAAGGAATTCTCGTGCAAATGCTGTCCAAACAAAAGTCTATTTTGGACAAGGGTGATACACAGTCAAGATTAATGACTCACCTTAAGAAAATCAAGAAGAAGAGAAAAGAAATGCCGTGCCAATGAAAAGGGAAGAACGGACAGTATCGGTGGTCGGGGAGAGAGGAGGACGCCGGCCCGTTGTAAACGATCGGGCCGGCATCCCAAACACTGATTAAGCTTTTGCGACAAAAGTGACCTTAACCACAACTGATTTGCGGCCCGCCGGTGCAGGAAAACGCAGAGCCTTGAGCTTTTGAATCATGCACCGTTCAAAGGCCCTGTTTTGGTTCTTGTCAGCTCCGGACTCGACCTTTGTGACCCTGCCTTTCTCATCGATTTGCAATTTAAAGGTGAGCTCGCCCTTAAAGCCGGATTGCTTTCCAAAAGCCTCCCTGTAGCAATCATGGAACGCTCGCATCTCTTTTTGGATAACCTTCTGGACGGATCGCCTGGATAGGCCGTCTGTAACCGAGATCTTCTTGAGCGCCACGCGAATCTTTTCAGGGCTCAGATTGGTTACCACGGGCTCTGAAGGGCGACCTTCACGCTTGTATTCAAGGCACTGATCCGCAAGGGCCCAGCCTCCACGACCCATACCTGAAGGCGCTAGAGCAAGCGTTTTCCCTGCGTAACGTTTGCCCACTGCGTAATCGGAAACGCCTTGGGGCAGGGGAAGGGGTTGCTTGACCAGGACGGGCTTGCCGTTGACAAGCCGCACCTGGGTGTCGACAGCTACAAAGGAGGTGTACGCGGTCAGCAGATTGTAGGTGAGACCTAAGGTTGTGACCTCCTTGACCCGCTCATCTTTTGGATTGAGTTTGTTGTAGTCGGATAGGAGTGCGATTCTGTGCCTGGCCCAGAGGTAGCGCAAGGCTGCATTGTTTTTCAAGGGCTTGACCTTGGCCACGTCGAGCCTTTCAACATAATGGCGGTCCCCGCAAGTCCCTCGCAATTCAATGTGTCCTTTGGGTTGACCTCGCCATTTGCCGAAGACAATAACGGGCCGCTCAGCCAGGACATCAGGTATGCTGGGCGGTTCCACGTCGTAAACCTCAAACCGGCCAAAATCGACTTTGATGCCCGTCAACACCGGGGACTGAATGAGTTGCCTGAACTTTTTCGCCTTTGCACGCGCCTCATCAGGCTTTGTGATGACAAAGGGTTCACCCATGCCAACTCTTGCCATGCCTTCAATGATATGGCGATTGACACTTGATCCGATTCCAAAGGCAAACATGTTGGCCTTGCCAAGGTTGTTCCGAATCAGGTCAAACGCTTCCTCTTCAACCGCGACATACCCGTCTGTGGCAATCACGACAGCGCGGGAATATCCCTCTGTTCTCGGAAGGGCGAGAGCCCTTTTCAGGGCTGGCAAAAGCTCGGTGCCGCCTCCGCCGCGCTGACGTTCTAAGGTGTTTATCGCTTGGCGGATGTTTTCCGGGGTGGCGGGTAGAGACTGTTTTGACATGAGCGATGAGCCGCCGGCAAAGAGCAGCACATTGAATTTGTCAGAGTGACGAAGGTTGCCGATGAGATCTTTTAGAAGCTTTTTGGAAATATCCAGGGGAAAGCCGTGCATGGACCCGGACACATCTACGATGAAAATGTATTCCCGGGGCGGGATCTGGCGTTCCTTGATCCGCTTAGGGGGTTGCAGCATAAGGAGAAAGAAATTCTCATCCTTGCCTTCAAAAAGTAGAAGCCCTGTTTCTATGCGGCCACCGGATAGCCGGTACTTCAAAATGAAATCGCGGTTGCCCCCGTATTTTTCAGACGGATCGAGCTTGATCGTGGAGAAGGCAGGCCCTTCATAAGCGATATTCACTTTATGGCTGGAACAGCGGACATCCTGGATGGGAAGGCCTGCAGAGAGGTTTACCCCGATGTCAAAGGTATACGTGGGCGATTCACCTTGGTGGAGATACGGATTTTCGGTCCACTTGTCCCGCGGGCTCGCTTCATCCGCCGGCTGATTCGTATAGCGAGGCCCCACCACCGTCGGATAAACAAATTCATAGACAGCGCTGGTGGGCACCATCAGTTCGGTGTACCTGAGCTCCACCTGGATCACATCAGAGGGGAGGATATTGGCCACGTTCATCTGGAATACATTGGGCCTCTGCTGCTCTAGCAGAGAAGCACTCTTTCCCTGCTGTTTTGCCTCCTCGTATTCACGGCGGGCATCCTCACGCTTGGCAATCTTGGCAATGATGGTTCTCTCACCGATCGTCATCTTCATGCCATAAACGGCGGCCCTTGTGGAAGCTGGGAAGATATAGATCGCTTCGAGCGGCCGTTTGCCCTCATTTTCATAAACCTGGGTCACCAGCACATCCGCTATGACACCGGATATGTTGACACGAACGGATGTGGACTTCAGGGGCAACTGATCCACCTCAGGGTCGTCACTTTTCACGAAAAAATAGGGGGAGAGGGTTCGGTCGGTGTTGCTGTCCGGCTGAGCGTAGGCACCGAGGGCCGGGAGAAGCAACGCAGAGAATATCATTACCGAAATTAGTTTCTTGATGTTTCTCATTTCCTTGACCTCCTTTGCCGATTCTTGACCTTTTAGACAAGGAGGACGGAAAAAAGTTCCCAAAAACCTGGTTAGTCCTTTTTAAAACGCGAAATGGGTTAAACCCATTTCGCTCTGAAGCCGCCGATGGCGGCTTTCCGGAAAATGCGAGGCATTTTCCGGTTGTGTGGATACCCCGCCCTGTGGGCGGGAAGATTTACCTTGGGGATAGGAGCCGGATTCGGACCTGTATGGATTCTTGGTCCTTGTCGATGGCAGGTTTGGAAAGTGGCTGAAGGTCACCCAATGCATTGAGCTGGTCATAGAAGAGGCTGAATTTGGGCGCAGGAATCTCGGCGAGAATCCATTGGGGCTGATGGGTCTCCCCTTCATATTCAATCGACAGGATCTTTCCCTGGACGAATTCTACAAGGTTCTTCACATTCAAAAGGGGCTTATGAGCCATTTCTTTGTCAGCCGATTCATCCGCCTTGGGTTTTTCAACCAGAAGCGGCCGTTTTCGCGCCAGAGTTCTCTTCGATTCCCTG
>JASFTV010000313.1:0-4524 GCA_050050615.1 Desulfobacteraceae bacterium | reverse complement strand
CCCTATTATGGACTATTTATCTCTTAATTGGAAATGTTAGATGTGGGCCGGCAATTCCTATACAGAGAGATTTCTTCATAGCGGAATGTGTCTTGGATTTTGGGAAATTTCATCATTTCATAGACGTTATATATCAAATGGGAGAAGAGGAACACTCCCCCAAGTAGCATAGTTAAAGTAAAGTTCATAGCTATGCAAAAGAGAAACCTCCTGTTAGGATTATGGTTGTCACAACCAATAAAATCCAAACGAGGAGGTTCTCTATGAACAAGATAGAGCTTAGCAGGCTGAACGAGTTTCGTCAACTGAAGAAGCAGATTCAAGGTTCAGGTACTCACTTGATCGTTGGTATCGATGTGGCTAAGGACAGACATCATGCATTCCTGGGCACAAGCGCTGGTAAAACCCTTCTTAGGAAGCTGATCTTTGACAATACCTCAGCCGGCTTCTCTGAGCTGATCGCTCGGGCCGAGTCGGTTAAAGCCCAAAACGCCTTGTCGCAAATAGTGTTCGGCTTAGAGCCAACGAGCAATTATCATAAACCATTGGGCCGGTATCTGAGCAGCAAAGGCTGTCAGGTTGTTTTGGTCAGTGGCAAGGCGCTCAAGAACAATCGTGAACTTCTCAATGAACGCTGGGACAAGCATGACACCAAGGATGCTGCCAACATCGCCGACCTGGTCTCTCGGGGAAAGTGCTTCTACTATGACACGCCATCGCAGGAGATCGAAGAGGTTCGAGATTTGCTCTCTCTCAGAGCCCGGCTAAAAAAAGAAGAACACAGCTTGAACCTGAGGATCCGAAACAATCTTCTCGCTAAACACTTCCCTGAGCTGGACGGTTTTTACAACGCTTGTGAAAGGCAGACGTTGGCTATAGTCCAGTGGTGTGTAAACCCGCAAAAGATTGCGGCCATGCCCTTTGACCAGTTCTTCAAATGGGTGGCCCCCAACGCTAGAGGGATTGCCCCAAAGCTTCGATTACAGAAAATTCATCGCCTCGCTCAGGAATCAATCGGCTGCCCGGTGGGTCCCGCCGTGGAGTTCCAGGCCGGGCTCCTTGTAGAAAAAATCAAACAGGTCCGCGTACAAATCTCAGAGGTTGAGCAACGCGTCCACCAGCTCTGCGTGCAGTTTCCAGAGTATGAGTATCTCCTGTCCATTCCAGGCTTCGGTCCCTATGTCGCCTCCAAGGTCCTGGCCACCATCGCCGATCCCTGGCGCTTTGACAGTGCTAAGCAGGTCATCAAAACAGCCGGATATGATCTGTGCGCGGACCGCAGCGGCAAAAGGAGTGATCAGGCAGTGCCTGTCATATCGAAAAAGGGCAACAGCCAACTGCGATATGCCCTGTACCAGGCAGCAAACGTCGCCTCTTCAAGACATCGGCTCTTCGTTTCCTACTTCGCCAGAATGCTCCGGGGCCGGGAACGGGAGCAAGGAATAAGAACCAAAATGAGAGTTAAGCTGGCAGCAAAGCTGCTGGTTATCGCATGGACGATCATGAAGAGAAGAGAGCCCTTTAATCCACAATATCTGAGCTTGCACTAGCTGAGTGCAACCGTTTCGGCGAGAGAGCCCGGTCAAGGACGTCGAGGCTTAAGACCTCGAGGGGGACAATTCTTGGGCCTCTCACTGAACTCTAAAATCTGGATAAGGGATGATCGGAAGCCCAGCGCTGACTTGGCATTCCGCATAGTCGTAACGATCAGATGCATGGTTCGCTTTAGTGAGGGAGTCGCCGAAAAACAATGTCAAAGAACAATGGAGTAGTATGCACTCCGATCGGTCGATCTTCTAAGATATTGTTTTTACATGACTTCGGTTTAAGTAAGTTTTTCACTTGACAGGGGGACTATAGGATGTCCCTCCTTCCCTATTGACAGAGACACATAGAATTGCTATTTTTTCAGAAGAGTGTTTTATCTACCCGATATCCTGATTATTTCTATGTTTTTCCGTCACAGTCCCATCTGAATCCTCTGCAGATTAGTCCCATTTACCCAAGATTCGATGTATCGCAGCCGGTAGAGTCAGCGGGTGTCTTCCTGGCGCAACATGCGGAGGTCGGGTAGCAAGAAATCTCCCTAGCAGGGGGCAAAAGGGATTCATCATGCCAAAAGGGGATCAAAAATATCGGAATGCCGAGCAGGAGATGCAGGTGAAAGAAAAGGAATTCGTAACTCGAAGTGAGGACGAGGAACTAGGGTATGGAGGTACGGCGGAAGCTGATGCGCCGCATCTCTACTTCCATGACATGGGCCACATTTCCATCCTGACCCGTGAAGAAGAAGTTCGTGTTGCTCGGGCAATTGAGCTAAATCGGGTAAAGACGATACAGGTCTTGCTCCGCTACCCTGCCGTGGTTCGCGAGCCCATTCCGCACGTCCAAGACCATCAATTCGAAAAACTTCGTCGCCTTTGTGCTCGCTACCATGCGCTGACTCTGCAAAAAAATGGCAAGCCCCTGCATCTCGGGTTGCTGGCAAAAGAGGACGACCTTGTTGCACAGGCGCACGAAGCCCTTCGTGAATGCGGAATCGAGGATCAGGATATAGCGAGCATGATCAACAGGCTCAGAGACTATCAAGAGCGTATCGATACGGCTGAGAAAAACCTCATAAGGGCAGGGGTTCCTCTGAATGAGATGAAAGAACGCGTTTGTCGTTTTCGAGAGCGCCCCGAACTGAGAAAACAAGCCTTTCCTGCCACAGATTTGAATAACAGTGTCACAGGCTCACTCACTGAAATCCACCGGGTTGAATCAGAAACCCGGGTCCCTTTTACGACCTTCAAGCAGGATTTCCAAGACGCTCTGCGTGCCCATGACGCCGCCAATAGGGCCAAGATGGAAATGGCAGAGGCGAATCTTCGCCTGGTCGTCAGTGTCGCCAAGAAATACGCCAACCGGGGCGTTCAATTTGTTGACCTGATCCAGGAGGGGAACATCGGTCTTATACGGGCGGTAGAAAAATTCGAGTATCGCCGGGGAAATAAATTCAGCACCTACGCCGTTTGGTGGATCCGCCAGGCCATTTCCCGGGCCATTCAGGACCAGGCTCGTACCGTTCGGATACCGGTTCACAAGCTGGAGTTGCTGCGCAAAATAAGGCGAACCCTAGGACAACTGGCTCGTGAGACCGGGGACATGCCGTCTCTCGAAGAAGTGGCTAAGAACATAGACTGTCCTGTTGAAAAAGTAAAAAGTGTGCTCGAGGGTGCCGGGGGCAAGTCCATTTCCCTGGAGACCCCTATCGGCGATGGAGATTCCACGTTGAGCGATTTCATAGAAGATCAGGAGACCGCGGCCCCCGAAGAAGCGACGATTCAAGGAAATCTGTCCGAGGAAATTCATAAGATTTTGGCCACCCTCACGCCGAAAGAGGAAACCATATTACGGAAGCGCTTTGGTATTGGGGAGCAGAGGCCCTATACCCTTGAGGAGTTGGGACAGCAGTTCGGCGTCACCCGCGAACGGATCCGTCAGATCGAGGCGAAGGCATTGCGTAAGCTGCGCCATCCTTCTCGCAGCAAGAGAATTGCCGAGTAGAGGGGGACTATAGGGTGTCCCCTTAGGGGTTGACTTTCTTTCTTTTTCGGAATGTATTCCGAATTGGTTAAACCATTTCGGAGTATATTCCATAAATGAAGCTTATATCGAGAGTACTGAATATTGAACTTCCAGCGCAGCAATCGGCTTTTTTGTGGGGACCCAGAAAGACAGGGAAGTCTACCTATCTCAAAGAAAGGTTCCCCGAAAGCCCTGTCTATGATTTTCTGAAGACCGACCTTTTTCTTGAGCTCTCCAGAAATCCTTCTCCCTTGCGCGAACAGCTACTGGCAAAAGCTGAAAGGGGCCTTGCACAACCTGTCATCCTTGATGAGGTGCAGAAGGTCCCTCAGATACTGGATGAAGTCCATTGGATGATGGAAAACAGGGGTTTCAGTTTCATCCTATGCGGCTCGAGTGCCAGGAAACTCAGGCGGGGAAAGGCCAACTTGCTGGGAGGAGGGGCATGGCGGTATCAGATGCTTCCACTCGTCTCCACCGAAGTGGAAGACTTGAATCTCCTCAGGACACTGAACCGCGGCATGACACCGCTACACTATCTCCAGGAGGCCTATGAGAAATCCCTGGCTGCCTACACGAGAGATTATCTCAAAGAGGAAGTCTTTGCCGAAGGGCTAACCCGGAACATCCCGGCCTTCTCCAGGTTTTTTGATACCATGGCATATTCACACGGTGAACTCACGAATTACTCTAATATCGCTCGCGAATGCGGCGTGGACTCCAAAACCGTTAAGGAATACTACCGGATCCTCGTGGATACGTTGCTGGGAGTGATGGTGGAACCCTTCAAGAGGCGGCAGGACCGGCAGGTCATCAGTCGGGCACCCAAGTTCTATCTTTTCGATGTAGGCGTTGCTGGGGCCATTGTTAAGCGACGTATCACCGAGGAGAGAGGTGAAGCTTACGGAAAAGCGCCTGAGCCACTTTATTTTCATGGAATTGACCGCCTACAAT
>JASFTV010000312.1:0-4536 GCA_050050615.1 Desulfobacteraceae bacterium | reverse complement strand
CCCAGGGCTTCAATAAGACAGGGCGCAGCCGATGGAGCGGCGATCTGCCCAAGGGCTTTTGCCGCTCGACTGCGCACAACTTCCTGAGGGTCTTCTCGAAGGGTGCGGCATAGCCACGAGACCGCATTTTCGTGTCCGATGTGGCCTAACGCCTCAGCAGCATAACCCCGCACAGCCTCCTCCTTATCAGAAAGTCGTTTGCCAAGATGGGGCACCGCTCGCGCGTCGCCGATCTTTCCCAAAGCCTCGGCGGAGCAAAGCCTAACCGACCACTCTGGGTCGTCCAGGGCATCGATCAGTTCTGAAAAGGCCCAGTTTCCGGGAGCTCCCCCAAGAGGAACAGCGCCGTAGCGACGTACATCCCAGTCAGGATCTTTGAGAGCCGACAACAGCACCGGCATGCCGGATGGGTCTCCCAATCTGCCCAATGCCTCAGCCGCGTGCACTCTGACCAGCAGGTCTGGATCTTTTAGCTCTCTTTTGAGGAGAGGAATAACAGCGGGGTTTCGTGACTCGGCAAGAGCTTCGATCGTGTAAATCCGAACATGCCAATCCGGATCATCCAAAGCTCTTCTCAACAAGCTGACGCCCTCTGGATCCCGAATATGACCCAGCGCCTTTGCAGCAAGGCTTCTGACATGCCAGTGGGGGTCCTGAAGCGCCATCCCAAGGTGCGGAATGAGGTCCCGCCCTCCCACTCGCCCCAGCGCTTCAGCGGCGTGTGATCTCACCGTACTGTTAGGGTCGCGGAGTGCTTCAACAAGCCAAGGCATGGCCTCCTTTTTCCTGATCTCCCCAATCGCTTCCAGGCTCCAGACTTTATGCGCGGGAACAGGGTCCTTGAGAGCCCTCTTGAGGACTGCCATGCAGCGATCTTGCAGACGTTTTTCCCGAACATCCGGTGTATTTCCGCTCACCCCGTCTGGAGGGAAAATGGATAGGAGAAATAGAAGTCCTAGCGCAAAAAAACAATCCACTGTACGCTCCAGATTCATAGGACGCCTCTTCCTCTCATTAATCCCCTCCTTGGTAAGGGTGTAACGATGTGAAGGCGACAGTCTGCCAAATCTATCACGCAGAGGTAGATAAAAACCTAGCGGCAGCAAAAGGCCAAGCCCACGTCGTCTGGATTCGGAAGAAACTGGGAATTGATCAGTTCCTTGTAGGGTGTTTTGCGGCTCAAAAGGCCCTTTCTATCGAGCCAAGCCATGATCGGTTCTATCTCATCCGGTGCGGGACAGTTGGCGCCTTCGAAGATCGGCATGGGGAACTTCTTCCTGGCTTCCCGCGGAATCCCTCCTTGTTCCTGGAGAATGGTGCGAAACTCATCCGGTTTAAGATTGAGTGCCAAAACGGATTGTTCAAGGCTCAATATGAACCGCTTAACTGCCTCGAACTGCTCTTTTATGATCGAGTCCTTAAGAATCAATACACTCATCCAGGGAAGGCTTCGGTCATCCGCCAAAAACCCCATCTTCTTTGACATAGCCATATTCGTGTAGGGGGTTCGCAAAAGGGCAGCTGAAACCTCTCCTCTATTGAGCAGGTCCCAAGCACGGGCCATGTCCTTCACCTTTCGTATAATGATCTGCTCTGAAGGGATATCCAGGCTTTTGGCGAAGTAATCCAAATAAAACTCAAAGCTAAGTCCCTCTGGAACGGCGATACGCCTCAGTCCTTCCATAGCGACAAAGTCCTCATAGGGCATATCGGCAGGGGCCACCAAGCCATAGAGCGGCCGATAAGGGTTGGCCCGTAAGACATTCTTGATGATTCTTGTCGAAGGCCAACCCTTCGCCAGCAAAAGCCCGGTGGGCAGATCACAGAT
The DNA here is from genome assembly GCA_050050615.1 of Desulfobacteraceae bacterium. Lineage (GTDB taxonomy): Bacteria > Desulfobacterota > DSM-4660 > Desulfatiglandales > HGW-15 > JASFTV01. The sequence continues at coordinate 2,708 of JASFTV010000312.1, read as the reverse complement.
GATCCCTGCAGTCTTTTCTTTGGAAAGCAACGCCTTTCCCTCTTCCTCTCCCATATAGGAGACTACGTTCACATCGAGCCTGTTTTCCTTGAATATGGGCCTGAATATGGCCAGTCTCATAGGTATCGCATCAGGCAAAGCAGGCGCGCCGATGGTCAGCTTTTCAAACTGGGCGACTTTGGGCAGAGCGAAGGTTGTTCCGAAGGGGTTCTCGATCGTTTTACCGTTGAACTGCTTCGCGTGCTTCAAGGCATCTTCTTTGACATAAAAGGCGTGGATACGGTTTTTCACCTCAGGAATCGTGACCACGTCACTCTCCACAAAATGGGCCAGGCTGGAGTCGAACTTCTGACCAGTCACCTCGTCGATCACCGTGAAGTATATAACCCTATCCTTGTTGCTGTTAAGCCACCGAGTGGCGCAGTAGGTGGAACAGAAGCTCGCAACCGTACCATCTGAGAGGTAGGCATCCACTTGATACAGCGGATTTATTTTTGTCCCATCATAGGCACACCACACAACACCTCTCTCTCCTTCTTCTGTGACGACCTTTCCCCTCTTCTTGCCAAGGAGACCGCCCAGAAGGGCCACCAGCGCGAAAACAAGGAGACAAATAACGATTATAATAAAAGGTTTTCGTTCTAGCATACCTATTTCTCCCTTTACGCGGCCACGAGGTGGACCGTGTTCATCACCATGGATGCAGCAAAACAAAATATGGAAAAGCCATAAAGGACTCTTAGAAACCGCGGCAGGGCGTTGGTTGTCTCTCCTGTCCTACCCAACAGATCCAGCGTTAAGGCCCAACCAATGGCGGAGGTACCCAGCACAAACAGCAGATACATCAGAATGGTGTCGGGAACGTATTGCCAGAGACAATACAGGCAATGATGAAAGGGCAGACCCATGATCTTGGGCGCATGAACTTCGATTTGAGCCAAGAGGAACAGCGCTGCGTTGAGGAGAGCCCACAAAAAAAGGAATCCAGCCACGGCGGTCTGCCGCCTTGGTGATGATGACGCTCTGATGCGCGTTAGATAGATGCCCACAATAACCATCAAGAAGATGTTGCTTCCATAATATCCATATCCCAGAATCGCCTCATATTCCGGGCCCAGGGCCGCCTGAGGAACAAGCCGGGTCGGCCTTTCCAGAATATCCGTGACAGTGGTGCAGCATGAGACCAACGTCCCTGGGGCGACTTTGAACATGAGAATAATGTCCAGAAGACTCTCTGCAATGACGACAACGGCTGTAAAGGCAAGAAAAAGGAGTTTCCTTCCCATGAGAGGCGACGTCTCCGTCTTCTGGTCCAGAACATGGAGCAGAAGCCAGCCGCCGATGAGGAAGAAGGAAAGAGGTTTGATGATTTCCGATACTCCAGTTGTGATCCTTTTCACCTGGGTCACACCGAAGATGCACATGCCACCATCAATGTCCGGCACAAAGCTTTGAAGGGTGGCATAGAAAAGGGGCCAGTTAAGAAGTCGAATCCCAAGAACAACCACCGCCACAAGGAGGACCAAATGGGACCTTTTTTCGACTTCAGATTTTTCTTCGACCGAGGCAGCGGCCCTCCATCGCAAGACAAGGATGAGAGAAAGGATGCCTGCCCATATCATTAAGATCAGGGATATAAGACCAATAAAGATCTCTGTGATGCTGAAGACATTGAGAATCATGGTTCCTCTTTGCTCCTTTCAGTGTTCGGATGATAAATCCCTTCCAGCCTGCCGCGATCAAGGTTAAAAAGCACATCTCCATAGCTCCTAAATACAGGGTCATGGGAGGAAATGATAATCGTCTTCCCTTCGCTTTTCAGTTCAGCCAGGATTTCAAGGAGCGTCTCCACCGAGTCTGCATCGATATTGGAGGTTGGCTCATCCGCGATCAAGATCTTCGGGTTATTGATGAGGGCACGCGCGATGGCAACCCGCTGCTGTTGCCCCCCGCTCAACTCTTCCGGTGAATGATAGAGCCGGTCACCAAGATCCAACCTCTCTAACAAGGTCGAGGCTTGTTCGAATCTCTCCTTTGCTCCTACGCCCATCGGGATCAGGGGATAAGAGACGTTTTCCCATGCAGAGAGACCCGAAAAGAGATTGAAGCTCTGGAAAACGAAACCCATGGTTTCCCGCCTGATCCGCGAGAGCTCAAGATCAGAAAACAGGGTTACGTTTCGACCGTGGAGAAAAATTTTACCTCCTGTCGGCCGGTCAATGGTCCCTATGAGGCCGAGGAGCGTCGTCTTCCCTGATCCCGATGGGCCGTACAAAACCACGCTCTGATTTTCTGGAATCTCAAGGCTCACATCCTCAATGGCTCGAACCTCATCGCTTCTTCCCGGGTTGTACCATTTGCGTACATTCTCGGTCTTTATGACGGGCTCCATCTTTTTCACCTCATCAATTCACTCGGCGCCGTCCGCATATTATTCCAGGCAGGAAACAGGCCCCCGATCAAGGTCACACCCAAGGCAAAGAATAAGCAAAACAGACCATGGGTTAGAAGGTATCTTGAGGGAATCTCCAGATCAGGGATAAGACCAACCTCAGAGATATAGAACTGGGCAATCAAAGCGCCATTGAGTCCTTTGGTCCACGCCATGGATAGGAGGATCGATAAGGAGACGGCTGTCAGACTGATTAATAGATTTTGGAATGCGATCTTCTCAAGGACCTCCTTTCTCCTCCAACCCGTTGCCTTCA
>JASFTV010000311.1:0-4541 GCA_050050615.1 Desulfobacteraceae bacterium | reverse complement strand
TTAGCTGCATCAAAGTCCACATCACCTTTCAGGATCGCCACCTTTTTACCCGTCTTTTCACTAATCTTCTCCCCGACGCGGTTGACACCCACATCGATAACACAGGCCCCCGGCTTGATCCATTCGGGTTTAACGAGGCCAGGGACACCGGCCGCGACGACCAGAATATCCGCCCGCTTGCAATGGGAAGCCAGATCCTTGGTCCTCGTATGAACGACTGTCACCGTTGAATTGGCCTTCGGCGCTTTTTGGAGCATCATATTCGCGATAGGCTTTCCCACAATGTTGGAACGTCCCACCACGACGACCTCTGCGCCGCTCGTTTCCACACCCGCGCGCACGATCATTTCTTGAATGCCTGCAGGGGTGCACGGCAGAAATTTTACCTCGGAGCCCCCAATCATGAGCCGCCCCACATTGACCGGGTGAAATCCATCAACATCTTTGTCAGGATCAATAGCATTCAGGACTCTCTTCTCGTCAATGTGCTTCGGAAGTGGCAATTGCACGAGAATACCATGGATCGTATCATCCTTGTTATATTTGTCGATCAAGGCTAGCAGATCCTCTTCAGAGATGTCTTCAGGCTGATTGTCCTGAACTTCTTTAAACCCAAGGCTCTTCGCTGTTTTTATCTTGCCGGTGACATAGGAAACAGATGCAGGGTTCTCCCCAACAAGAATGGTCACCAGGCCAGGAACAACATTGTGTTCCTCCTTTATCTTCTTGACCTCCTCTCCGATCTCTTTGAGAATCTCCTCCCTTATTTCTGTGCCTCTGATTAATTTTGCGGTCATCTCCGAACTCCTTTCCTGAAGCTTTTCTAACTCCTACGAATGAGCCTCATTGATTTCTTAAGAATAGGCATGGGAAAATTGAATTTGGATAGCACAATTATTTTCGATAATCAACGATTTTACCAAAAAAACGAAAAATGCATTTTCTTGACTTGCCAAACGCCGTACGCTAATTTCGCAGTAACATTCAAAAATGTTGACACGCACGAAACGAAGGGTCAACATTCACCTTGAAAAAACGGTCATGCCCGGATAAATTTAGTTCGCTGTCACACAAATAATCTATCCAAATGACAATGACGACCGGGGACCATTGGGGTTGGTCTCTCAGATCCGCTCGGCTGACAGAAAATTCCGCTGGATGATGCTCCGGATATGGATTATACACTGCTCGGAAAAGCTGGGGAGATCATTTTAAAACTTCTTGAGGATTGGCCATGAAGCCATCCGGTATCATCACCCTGACGACCGACTTTGGACTGACCGATCCTTACGTAGCGATGATGAAAGGGGTGATCCTTTCTATTAACCCGGTCGCCCGGCTGGTCGACATAAGCCATCAAATTGGGTCCGGATCAATATTCCAGGCGGCCGTGCTCATCAGAGAAACGGTCCCTTTCTTCGCCAAGGGAACTGTCCATGTGGCTGTCGTGGACCCCGGTGTGGGCAGCGATAGACGGCTCATTGGCATCGAGACAGAATCCCATTATTTTGTTGGCCCGGACAATGGTGTTTTCTGGCCTGTCGTCCAGGACCATCATTGCACAAAAATCGTTGAACTCACTGAAAAAGGATATTTCCTGCCGCATGTGAGCCATACCTTTCATGGAAGGGAAATCTTTGCGCCTGTCGCTGCCCATCTCTCTCTTGGCGTTGAATTGGAAAGGATGGGGCCGGTGATCACCGACCCGACTCCGACGAGCATCCCAAGGCCTTTGGAGAAGAAAGGACATCTATATGGCCAAATCATCCGTGTGGATAATTTTGGTAATCTTGTTACCAACATCCACAGCAAGGAACTGGCACATTTCCTCCAATCCGATCAGCCTCAGATCGAGGTGGGAAGGCTGTTTATCCAGAAACTTAGCGAGACTTACTCCAATTGTGAAGAGGGTGAACCGCTTGCTCTTATCAACAGTTCCAATTTGCTGGAGATAGCGGTCAATTTGGGACGGGCCTCCGAATGCATCGGCATAAACCGCGGGGAGATTGTAGGCACTGTGGTGAAGGTCAGTAAGGGCGGAGGAACGTGATGAGTCCGGTCCATCTATTGAGATTCTGATCCACCGGACAGAGTCTTCAAATATTCTTCCCACTCAATGGGCAACAGATACTTCTTCTTGTTATTGCATTCCTTGCAGGCGGGGACGATATTCCCCCTGCTACTTTTTCCACCACGGCTAAGGGGGACCACATGGTCCATCGTTAATCGCCCCTTACCCACCTTCCCGTGACAATAATGGCATACCCCCTTCTGGATTCTTCTCATCCACCAGGCTGATTGTCTCAGACGACGGGCCTTTTCCTTCTCTCGTTTTATTTCCTCCTCGCTGACGATGGTATGTTCGAGTTTCATAGATCACATCCATAGGCCATTCTCAGCCAGGCAGTATTGGGAACGCGTTTTTCATCACAAGCGCCATCCCTGAAACACATCCAGAGAGGGGTTAGAAACCGCGAATAAAAGACCTGAAAACGTCAGATCCTATTCCTGTTTGAAGGGACAATTCTCGATAATTTCGCGGGACTCGATGCCAAGGACATAAGAGCCTTGGTAAGCGCCTGACGACATTTTGGTCACGTGCCTGACGATGCCATCTACTTTGATCATACTCGATTCTGCATAGAATATGATGTCTCTGAGCCTGTCACCGGGGTTTAGTCTGTCGATCAGGTCGAAGTCCTTCTCTGTGATCAAGATACCAAGGCCGTGCCTTGAGCAGTTAAGGACATTCAGTGCATAGACCTTCTCTTTCTTGGACCCCTTTTTCAGTTTGAACTCAACAGACACGAAATCCGGCGCCCCATAGGTAAACCTTTCCTCCCGCCGTTTCTCTTTGATCTCCATGGTCTCTGGAAAACTTAAGATAAAGCCGAAGTAAGGGTAGTCACTGCTTGTTCCCAAATACTTTACAGGACAACGACACAGGTTTTCGTTGACCGTGAACTCTAAAACCAAGTCAGTGGAAGACTGAATCAAGGCGTTCCCTTTATTTGGAACCAGCTTCTCAATGATGAGTTCCGGTTTCTTTCCAATTTTTGACAACGCCTCTCCATGTTCAAATTTTACAATTCTAGACTCAAATGCATTTTTTCTTCCCTGAATCAAAACTCTCAGTTCCGAATCCTCCGAAACCAGCTGATCAATCATTTCCGCAATGCTATCTTGGTCCTGTAGGGCATTCCAGATCATCGTTTCCTCCGTTTCCCTCAAGAGAATACCTCTGTTCTCACGCCGAGTAAGACTACCACGATCACGAAAAAAAACCAAAGCTGAAAATGATTCTCCTCACTGACCCACACCTTTCGGTGTTTTCCCCCTGGAGGGGTTGAGAGGGCGTGGTGAAGTTAAAGCGTATCTTGAACGCTATTTCAAGATAAGCTTCCATCTTTCCAATATTTGGCTAGAAAAGCTTTGTGCTGCAGGCTCTCGGGCCAATTCGGTTTTCGTCCTTTGAGGTTCTCTGGGGGCTCTCCAGACATGAATGCGCTTAGGAAGTATCCAGTTGACTGGCCAATGGAGACATGATAAACATAAATCATCATGGGCATTGATTTTCACATTCTCATGAAAGAGACCCTTAGAGAGGCTCATAGGGGCTTCCTGGAGGGAGAGGTTCCGGTAGGAGCTGTCGTTGCGGGACCGGACGGGGAAATCGTGGCCAAAGCATATAATCAGCCCATCTCTCTTAGTGATCCTACGGCTCATGCTGAGATTCTTGCACTCAGACGCGCAGGTGTCCGCTTCAGGAATTACCGGATGGAGGGGGCCACGCTCGTTGTCACTATTGAACCATGCCCCATGTGTATGGGCGCGGCTCTCCATGCGAGAATATCCCATTTGGTATTTGGGGCTTTTGATCCCAGATGGGGGGCCGCAGGTTCCCTGTATGATCTTGCAAAGGACAACCGCTTCAATCACAAGATAGAGGTCATATCCGGAATCATGGAAGAGGAATGCCTTGCATTGATGCAGGATTTCTTTCATCTACACAGGAGAAAAACAGAAGAGACCGGAGAGGTACCGAAGTGGTCGTAACGGGGTCGACTCGAAATCGACTTGTCCCGTTAAGAGCGGGGCACGTGGGTTCGAATCCCACCCTCTCCGCCAAGATCTTTTCTTGACTTTACCGGCGAGCGGGCTAAACACCAGACACGGCTAAAAGGGACAATCTGTTACGGAGAGATGTCCGAGTTGGCCGAAGGAGCGCGACTGGAAATCGCGTGTACCGCCAAAAAGCGGTACCGAGGGTTCGAATCCCTCTCTCTCCGCCATTTTTTTCTCCCTCCAAACATGCCGAGAATCAGGATCCGATCAATCTATTTTCCTGCTCTCCGAGGAAAGCTCGGGACGCAGTATTCCAGAACCTGGGTTTCAATGTGGATTGAGATTCTTATCGGGTTCATTCTTGCTCAAAAACGAATCAGTGCTTCGTGCGAGTCATGGGGGTCTCTTTTCAAAAACGAAGGGCATCGAGGAACAGTTATGCAAAAAGGGGTAGCAAAGGCGGGCGGAGCACCTTC
>JASFTV010000310.1:0-4545 GCA_050050615.1 Desulfobacteraceae bacterium | reverse complement strand
CACCCGTCATTGCGAGCCCCTATAGAGTCGGGGCGAAGCAATCTCATGTTTTGGAGACGTGGTTTCTTATAAAGTACCTGACTCGGAAAAGGCTCCGCAATCTCGCAGTGAAGGATGAGATTGCCGCGTCGCCTTCGGCTCCTCGCAATGACATTATAATATCGGCAACTTATGCAACCAAGTACTAACTCTCTTTCCGAATATTGGCGTCAACATGCAAGCAAGAAAAGGCGCTTCAAAGCCATATAGATTTTCGACATTCATCCCAAAAGTGCCTGTGCGGAGAAAGGACGCTCGATGAGTATCTATAATTTGGAGAAGATCTTTGAACCGAACTCGGTAGCCATTATTGGTGCTAGTGAAAAAAAGGGCACTATCGGGCATTCCTTGATCAAGAATTTGATGGAGGGAAACTATCAGGGAAAGATTTATCCTATTAATCCTAAGTACGAATCTATAAAGAATCTCCCCTCTTTTCCTTCCATCCTGGCTACAGGACAACCCATAGATTTAGCGGTGATCGCCACCCCGATAGCCCAAGTCCCTTCGATCATTAGGGAATGCGTTCGAGCCAATGTGAGCGGTACCATCATCATTTCTGCCGGCGGAAAGGAAATAGGTTCTAAAGGCCAGGAGATAGAAGAGGAAATCAGGAAAGAGGCATTGAAGGGGGGCATCCGGATCATTGGTCCCAACTGCATGGGTATTGTCTCGGTCGAATCGAAACTCAATGCCACGTTTGCGAGCCTGATGCCCCTACCAGGGAGAGTCGCCTTCATCTCTCAGAGCGGGGCCATTTGTTCTGCGATTCTCGATCTTTCGTTAAAAGAGGGGATAGGTTTCAGATATTTTGTCAGTATCGGCTCCATGCTGGATGTGGATTTTGGAGATCTGATCGACTATCTGGGCCATGATCCAGAGGTGAGCAGTATTGTATTGTACATGGAAAACCTGACCCATATCCGAAAGTTTATGAGTGCCGCGCGGGCCGTATCCCTTGTGAAGCCTATCGTCGTGCTCAAGGCAGGTAAGTCGGAGGCCGGTGCCCGCGCAGCCTCCTCTCACACGGGCGCCATGGCCGGGGAGGATGCCGTCTATGATGCGGCTTTCAAGCGGGCCGGCGTGGTTCGGGTAAATACCATTCAGGAACTCTTTGACTGCGCCGAATTAATGGCCAAGCAGCCCGTGCCCAGAGGATCAGGACTTGCTATCATGACCAACGGAGGCGGGCCAGGGGTAATGGCGACGGATGCCTTGTCTATCTATGGACTAGAACCCGTTTCACTCACCGAGGAGACCCTCAAAAGCTTTGATGAATTTCTTCCTCCCTTCTGGAGTCGGGCAAATCCTATTGATATCCTGGGGGATGCGACGCCAGAGCGATGGAAAAAGGCGATAGAGGTCTGCCTCGCTGCTCGCGAGGTCAAAGCATTGGTCGTCATTTTTGCGCCACAGGCATTAAGCGATGCACAAGCCGTGGCGCATTCCATGGTAGAGGCCCTGCGAATGAAATCTTCTCCTCCAGTCTTTGCCGTTTGGATGGGGGGAGAAAACGCCGAAGAGGGTCTCAACATCCTGAACAGGGCAGGGATCCCCACCTATGAAACCCCGGAACGGGCCATATCCGCTTTCATGTATATGTATTCCTATGCCCGCAATCTGGAGATGTCTCGAGAGATCCCACCGAAATTGCCCAGGTCTCTGGAATTTGACGTGGCCGGCGCAAGGTCGATTCTCAGTAGGGTCCTGGAAGATGGGGATAGCCTCCTGACTGAACCAGAATCAAAAGCCCTGTTGAAAAGTTACGGGATTCCTGTGAATCGAACGGAAGTGGCGACTTCTCAGGAGGAAGCGGTAAGCATTGCCCACGAAGTGGGATATCCCGTTGTGATGAAGATCCACTCCAGGGACATTACGCACAAGACGGAGGCCGGCGGCGTGCAACTCAACCTGCGAGGAAAGGGTGACGTCTCCGTGGCCTTCGATAAGATTATGGCCAATGCAAAGGCCTATGATCCGGATGCACAGATCCTGGGGATAACCGTTCAACCCATGCTTGAACGCACCGAACATGAGTTAATCGTAGGCACAAAAAAAGATCCTGATTTTGGCCCCGTCATCCTCTTTGGCATGGGTGGCATTATGACCGAAATCCTGAAAGATCGCGCCATCGCGCTACCTCCATTGAACCGACTCCTTGCCCGGCGGTTGATGGAAGGGACACGCGTTTATCGAATCCTTCAGGGATACCGTAACCGTCCGGCTGCCAATTTGGAACTCCTTGAAGAGATCTTGATCCGCCTCGCCCAGTTGGTTATGGACTTTCCGGAAATTGAGGAGCTAGATATCAACCCCATGATCCTGATGGGAGATCAAGGGCTCGCCGTCGATGCCAGGGTAATTGTCAAACCCTCACAGGTCGTATCTCCACATCACCTGGTCATCAGCCCATATCCAAACCAATACGAAACAACAGCGACGACCAAAGGCGGCCTGGATATCCTCATTCGTCCTATAAAACCTGAGGATGCACCGCTTTTGGTGAATCTATTTAATACGCTGTCCAGGCAAAGCATCTATTACCGATTCTTCAGCCCCCTAAAATCACTGCCCCCGGAGATGTTGGCCCGTTTTACGCAGTTAGATTATGACCGGGACATGGCGCTTGTCGCCTTAGACAAGACCCATCTGGGAGAAATAATGCTGGGGGTGGCTCGGTATATGGGTCATCCAGGCGGAGAAAGCGGAGATATTGCGGTGGCAGTAGGTGATCCCTGGCACGGAAAGGGCGTCGGCGTCATGCTCATGAAGCGCCTTCTCATGATTGCCAAAGACCGAGGCATGGCTTCTTTAAGCGGCCCTGTTTTGGACGAAAATACACATATGCTGGCCTTGGCCCGAAAGCTTGGTTTTAGCGTTTCGAGGCTCTCTGGTGAAAGGGCATACGAGATCAAAATGGACTTGAAGTCTATGCCCGAGATTTAACCGGATCTTTTGCTTTCTCCTGGCCATGTCTGCAGTAAAGCCCTCGAGGTAGAATCTTGGCATGGAGGAAAGCAAATGACAATAATCAAATAACTTTTTGCTTAATAAAAAGAGCATGATTACAATGTGTAAGGATTTTTTGCTCGGCGATTAATAATGAAAAGGAGGTAAGGTATGGCACCCGAAACAAAGATTGTCAAGGGAGGTTTCAGGGCAACGCTTGCACTGCTTATCTCGATTATTGCGCTCATTCTATCGGTTATGGCTTACACTTCCACGGGAAAAGAGGAAGACCTCAGAGCGCGCATAAAAGACCTCCAGACGAAGATGGAGAGCATGAAGCAGGAGAGTTCCAAACAGATCGACAAGTTGCGTGGAGAAACAGCGAATGCCCTGGAAAAACTGAGCAACGCGGTTAAGAAGAACGAAAAGGGAGAATGATAAAGGGGAATGAGACATGGGCAGGAAAGTCGTTATAGATCAGGATGAGTGCATTGGTTGCGGCAGCTGTCAGGAGATTTGTCCGGAAGTTTTCAAACTCAATGAGGAGATGGAAAAGTCTGAAGTAATCAAGCCCGAAGGCGGCCCAGAAGACCTCATTGAAGAAGCCATGGGGGAATGCCCCATGTCTTGTATCTTTTGGGAATAGATCTTAAACGGGCGGTATTCTGATTTCTATGCGGGCATGTACATAAAAACCAGGAAAGGAGGAATCAGGAATGAAGGTTTTGGTCGTTTACTATTCCATGTACGGGCATATTCACCGTATGGCGGAAGCCGTTGCAGAAGGGGCAAAAGAGGTGCCCGGCGCAGAGGTGGAAATGCGACGCGTACCTGAAACCCTGCCAGAGGAAGTCCTGGCCAAAATGGGGGCCGTCGAAGCTCAAAAAGCATTCTCCCATATTCCCATCTGCAAGGTGGATGAGCTCCCTTCAGCCGATGCTGTCATCTTTGGCACTCCCACGCGTTTTGGAAATATGTGTGGTCAGATGCGACAGTTTCTGGATGCCACGGGGCAGCTCTGGGCAAAAGCGGCGTTGGTTGGCAAGGTGGGCAGTGTGTTTACCAGTTCTGCCACGCAGCACGGAGGGCAAGAGTCCACGATACTGAGTTTTCATATCACCTTACTCCATCAGGGCTTCGTGGTTGTGGGGCTCCCTTATGCGTTCCAGGGGCAGATGCGCATTGATGAAGTTACGGGGGGATCCCCCTACGGGGCCTCGACCATTGCGGGAGGCCAGGGGGAGCGAATGCCGAGCGACAACGAATTGGATGCGGCCCGCTTTCAGGGGAAGCACGTGGCAACCATAGCCTCAAAGCTTTGTAAATGAACGGGTTCGGCCGCTACACCGCGTCCTGGATGGGAGCAAGCCCTTCATTGTATCCTCACTGAATTGGAAAAGGATCTGAGAGAGCGCGATCTCTGAGTGAGGGCGACGGGTGTGCGGTCTGGCTGGGAAATTCGCAAGTACATAGATCCGAGTATTGACCCATAAGGATCTTTTCCTTGACTCGACCGGAGCTTGAGGATTATATAAAAAGAGTGTCTAAGACTTATTC
>JASFTV010000309.1:0-4571 GCA_050050615.1 Desulfobacteraceae bacterium | reverse complement strand
CAACCAGATGGCCCTCAACAGCGTTATTAATTCTAAGCTCTGAAAGGCCAATATGAATGGAATAGCACCTGATATAATTTGATTATAGACACAAAAGAGCTGGTGTCAAGTTGCCTGGGGGGAGATTTGCATGTGCTCGAAAACAGTGTTCTAATGACATATTGAGCCTGTTGACTGGCACAGGTGGGGTAGATTATGATGCCTCATTGTGGGTATGAGGAAGATTCCCTATGGAAGCGAGGCGGCAAAGAGAGAAACATCTGACCGAGCAGGACAGGGAAAAAGAGGAAAGCGGTTTTCCCATAGACGAGGAGGTGCGCTCTTGGCAGAAGGAGTGCCGGGAAGCCGGGGTCTAGAGGCGAGATCGGGCAGGTTGGGGACTTTTTCAGGGGTGTTTACCCCGAGCATCCTGACGATCCTGGGCATTATTCTCTTTCTGCGACTGGGTTATGTTGTCGGCGGTGCCGGACTGAGTCGCGCTCTAATCATCATTGCTCTCGCCAATGCCATCTCTGTTCTGACCAGTTTTTCCCTTTCTGCAATAGCCACTAACATCAAAGTCAAAGGCGGCGGGGACTACTACCTCATCTCTCGGACCCTTGGGGTGGAATTCGGGGGCGCTATAGGTGTCGTCCTCTGCCTCGCCCAATCGGTCTCCATTGGCTTCTATTGTATTGGTTTTGGCGAGGCTGTCGCTGGCATCGTCCGGGAAAGTAGTCAATATCTCCCCCAGATCATCGCAGCGCTGGCTGTCTCCTTCCTTTTTATTTTTGCCTGGCTGGGGGCGGATTGGGCAACGAGATTTCAGTATGTGGTCATGAGCACCTTGGCCGCAGCGTTGATCTCCTTTTTCATAGGAGGTTTAGGCAAATGGGATCAAGGGATTCTGACGCAGAACTGGGCGTCCCCTGCAACAAGCGGGAATTTCTGGATCTTATTTGCCATCTTTTTCCCTGCGGTCACAGGATTCACCCAGGGCGTGAGCATGTCCGGGGATCTCAAGGACCCAGGAAGGAGCTTGCCCCTCGGCACATTCTTGGCTGTTGGCATCTCCATCATCGTCTATTTCGCCGTTGCTTTGATATTTGCTGGTGCTTTACCAGGTAACGACCTTAGGAGTGACTATGCGGCCATGAAGCGTGTGGCCCACTTCGGCTTCCTCGTTGATGTCGGCGTCATCGCTGCAACCCTCTCATCAGCGATGGCCTCCTTTTTGGGGGCACCCCGCATTCTTCAGTCCATGGCAGGGGATCGCATCTTTCCTTTCCTTATTCCTTTTGCACAGGGCTCCGGCCCCACAAACAATCCGAGACGGGGTGTCTTGCTTTCCGCTGGCATTGCCTTCGCGACCATCGCGCTGGGAAAACTGAATGTGATCGCGCCTGTGGTTTCCATGTTTTTCTTGGTTTCCTACGGGCTTCTCAATTATGCCACCTTTTATGAAGCGCGGGCGGCCAGCCCTTCCTTTCGTCCCAGGTTCCGCTGGTTTGACAAGCGTCTGAGTCTCATGGGCTGGCTTGCGTGCCTTGGGGTGATCCTGGCCATCAATTTTGCAGCAGGGGCGGTGGCTGTTGCTGTTCTTTTCGCTATATATCAGTACCTAAGTCGAACGGCAGGCCCTGCCAGGTGGGCTGACAGCCGGCGTTCATACCACCTTCAACATTTACGGGAACACCTACTGGGAGCCGCTGCCGAGCCGGAGCATCCTCGGGATTGGCGTCCCCAATTGCTGGCATTTTCTAATGACTCTCACAGGCGGGAGCAACTCCTTTGCTTTGCATCCTGGCTCGAAGGAAAGAGCGGCCTGACAACGGCGGTGAGGATTCTGGAGGGTGAAGGCGCGAAAATGCTCAAGCTGAAAGAGGAGGCGGAGGATGAACTGCGCCGGGATATCAGAGAGAGCGGTCTGAGCGTGTTCCCGCTCGTCGTGGCTGCACCGAACCTCAGCGTTGGGATTCATACCCTGGTTCAGGCTTTTGGAATCGGACCTCTGCACGCCAATACCGTTCTTTTAAACTGGCTCGAAGAACTTCCACAGGGATTCCGTGGCCTCAGGGAACTGCGATATGGGCGCAATCTGAGGGTGGCATTTCGGCTCGGTTCCAATATCGTGATCCTGAAGGCGGAAGAGGAGGGGTGGGATGCGCTTAAGGGATTGACCGCCGAGGGTCGGCGCATTGACGTCTGGTGGTGGGGTGACGCGACAAGCCGACTCATGCTTTTGCTTGCATACCTGATGACCCGAAGTGATGCGTGGGAAGAGTCAACGATCCGGGTGCTGGCTGCCGGCTACGAAAAAGCCTCGGAGGAGAGCATGGAGGATCTCCGAAAGACCCTCCAAGAGGTTAGGATCGATGCGGAACCTGAAATTGTGGAACATGCCAGCGCGGACTCGATCGTTGAGCATTCTGCTGATGCAGCCATAGTTTTCATCCCATTTCGTCTGCGAGGCAATCAACTGGAGGACCCCTTCGGCCATCCCCTGGAAGACCTTTTATCCCGGGTGGGTGTCGTGGCTCTCGTATTGGCGGCCGAAGACATTGATCTGGACGCCGCTCCGGAGGAAGGAGAAGCGGGAGAGATGGCAGCCGCCATTGACGCACTTGCAGAGGCTGAAAAAAGAGCTGGGGAGGCGGAAAAGGAAGCGACCGAAGCCTCGGAAGAGGCTGAAAAAAAGGCTCATGGTCTGGAGTCTGCTCTTGCGCAGGGGGCTGACGAAGCGCTCATGGCGAAGGCAAAGGCCGCCCTTGAGGCAAAGGAAGAGGCGAGCAAGGCGGCCCGCAAAGCGGCAAAAGCGATGGCAAAAGCAGAAGATGCCGCGAGGGTAGCGGAAAGCTTGGGGGTGAAAACTCAAAAGAAGGATGAAAACGAGTCCGTGGAATCAGCCAAGTCTGATGAGGAAAAGAGGCCAAAGCTGCCGTGATCTTCGCCACGAAAAGGGCAATCCATGCTCAGGGCGCTGGTACCCGCATCACAACCACTTTTTTCTCCTAAAATAAATCACCATGACGATAGCGACCAGAATCATAATGATCCATACGAAGAAGTAACCGGAAGGCCATTTGAGTTCCGGCATGTACTCGAAGTTCATGCCGTAGATGCCCGCAATAAAGGTGAGGGGGATGAAGATCGTAGCAATGATGGTCAGGACCTTCATCACCTCATTCATTCTGTTGCTCACGCTGGAGAGATAAACATCCAGCATGCCGGAGACCATGTCTCGGAAGGTCTCTATGGTGTCGATCACCTGAATCGTGTGGTCGTAAACGTCTCTCAGGAAGACCCTCGTTTTTTCATTAATCAGGTCGGATTCCCCCTTCTCTAAGGCGCTGGCGGCCTCTCTCAGAGGCCAAACGGATTTCCTCATAAAGATCAATTCCCGCTTCAGATTGTGGATGGTCTGTACTGTCTCCGCGTCCGGTTTGGCAAGCACTTCATCTTCGAGGGCCTCGATCTCTTCGCCGATCTTCTCGAGCACAAGAAAATAGTTATCCACCACAGCGTCGATCAGGGCATAGGCGAGATAGTCGGCCTGCATCTTTCTCAGGCGGCCCCTCCCTTTTCGAATCCTTTCGCGGACGGGCTCGAAGACGTCGCCTTCGCCTTCCTGAAAAGAGATCACGAAGTTCGAACCGAGGATAAGGCTGACCTGCTCGAACTTCAGTTGTTTTTCTGTATCGTCATAGGTGAGCATCTTCAGGATGACGAAAAGATAGTCCTCGAAATCCTCCATCTTCGGGCGCTGTTCTGTGTTGACGATATCTTCCAGAACCAGGGGATGCAGGTTGAAGCAAGTGCCCAGCTTACGGATCATTTCCAGATCGTGGATCCCGTCAATGTTGACCCATGACACGGTTGGTTCGTCCTTAAAGGAGAAGCATTCCTCTATGGTGGCTAAATCTTTTTCTTCAAAATGTTCTTGATCATAGTCTATCACCCTTATCCTTGTTTTATCGGTCTTTCTCTCACCGACGTGAACCAACGTTCCAGGCGAGAGGCCTGCCTTCCTGGACATCTTTTTTATGAACCGGACCATGACCGTACCCCTCCTTGAATTTGTTTTACCGATGAGCCAGAATCTGAAGCGAAAATCAGTCCGTATACTACCTTATACTTTTTCACTATTTATTTCAAAGGCTTTCTGTGTCTTATGGACCGTTTGATTTGCTTCCCCGGGCTTGCTATGATATAAAAATTTCTATTGCGCTGCTTCGATTAACACGCCCCTACTGTAATGGAAGTCAAACCAAGGAGGGGGAACAATGCACTATGATACCGCTCTGCGAGCTTACACATCGAAGCGGATCGAGGAGATCGAGTCCGCGGATATTTTGATTGGCATCCCCTGCTACAACAATGAGAAGACCATCGAACATGTGATTCAGATGGTCACCCATGGTCTGGCGAAGCACTACAAAAACCACAGAAGCGTTATTCTCATTGCCGATGGCGGCTCTACAGATGATACCCGAGAAGTGGCCAAGGAGTTCCAGATCAAGCCCTGGCAAGAGAAGATTGTCTCTATCTACCGGGGGCCTGGGGGTAAAGGGACGGCCCTGAGATCCCTTTTT
>JASFTV010000308.1:0-4574 GCA_050050615.1 Desulfobacteraceae bacterium | reverse complement strand
GGAGCAAAAAAACGGGAAACAAAGTCCGCCTCATTTCCTCTGGCAGTAACGATGATCCCCCGTAAATCCGCCCGCTTCAATTTGGTCATATCAGGGGCCAGATCGCGGATGCCCTCCTCATTTGAAAAGATGACAAAATAATCTTCTGAGGCCAAAACGTCTTCGGTTTCTTTCCCCAGTCCGTCAAGCAAGTCAACCGGGGCCTTGCACGGGGCAGGAGGTTTTGCCGGGAAGTCCATTGAAAGTAAGTCGTTTTCCAGAGATACGGTCAGTTTTCCGCTTCTCGACGCAAAGGTGACTTGAGTTTTTGATGTATCAAGATATTTGAAAATGACGAACGCCGATGCCAAAGTGGCATGTCCGCACAGGTCCACCTCTGCGACTGGGGTGAACCACCGGATATGGTACCCATCTTTTGCCGGGACGAAGAAAGCGGTTTCAGAAAGGTTGTTTTCCTGAGCGATGGCTTGCATCAAGGAATCCTCCAACCAATTTCTGAGAGGGCACACAGCAGCCGGGTTCCCAGAAAAAACGCGGCTCGTAAAGGCATCAATCTGATACAGAGGGATTTTCATTTTACATACCTCCATGATTCCATGACTCTATTACTTGAGGACGCCTTACTCCAATACCCCATTCTTCCAATATTCCATCAACTCTTTCCAACCCAGCGCAGCCAAATGGCGGTTGTGATTCCCCAGACCGCATTAAAAAACAGAACAAACAAAGGCGTCAAACGGCCTAGATCCAGACCCAGCATCCCTTTGTTGGCATGATATGGGAAAACCATGAAGAGCTGAACAATGCTCGGCCCCAAACTGAAGAAAAGTCCTTGCCGGACAGTTCGGTTTCTGAAGATCGGCAAGAGAAAAAGAACTCCCCAGATACCGCCCCATACCAACCGAGGGTAAAGCCAATTGGCTGTAAGATGGGGAGCCAGTTTTACGCCGAGGCTCATTGGGATCTCTGCTCTTCCGAAAAGCCAAAGGACAAGGCTGTTTGCGAGACCTCCCAGACAACCTGATGAGAATACCAGGGAGAACCTTCTTGCAACACGTCTCATAGTATCCCCCTTTCTTTCCTCTACATTGATACCGGCAGATCATTGCGCCAAACGCGGGGTCACGTCACGACTCGGCCGAGCACTTCGGCGCTGAGCTCACTGCCGAAGGGCGACTCCGCGCGAGCTCGTCGACACGTCTCATCGCGGGCTCACCGCGACCACAGCATATTCGATCTTGATAGCCTACACCGCCCCAAACGGGACTCTGAGCATCTCCCCCGACTGTACCCTTGGAAATTGTTAGAAGGCACGGATTCCCTGTGTCCAGCAGGGGACTTATGGGTAAAGCTCAGAACGGGACCGGAGGGAATTCGTTGCAAAATTTCCTCTTTGAACTAATGTATTATTAACATATCACGCTGAACCAGGCCAGGTTCAGAAGTGCCCATCATGGTCATAATTCGTTTCAGCTCATGGGTGATTCCATTGATGACGCCTTTCACCCCTTCCTTGCCTGCTGCGGCCAACCCAAAGAGGATTGGCCGACCCAAACCGATCAGGGATGCCCCAAAGGCTAGACCTTTAAGCACGTCACTGCCCCGCCGGAATCCCCCATCGACCATAATCACAACGCTTCCCTTTACTGCGGCAACAATTTTATCCATGACTTGAAAGGGATGGGGCAGGTAGTCAAGGGTATGGGCACCATGATTGGATACGACAATGCCGTCAGCCCCTGCGTCGACCGATTTCTTGGCATCTATTTCGCTCAATACACCCTTGAAAATCAATGGCACGGATACTCTTTTCCTGATTTCCTCAAGTTCTTGCAATGAGAGAGGAGAACAGTCTGTCGCCATCATCCGATCTCCTATCTTGGTGCCTTGGCCAGAATCGATCTCAATACCAACCCATCGGACTCCCATTTCCTGGATTTCATCGATGCTCTTGAACATCTTGGACCGATCCTGGAAGGGCTTGACATTCGACGCGACTGGAACGCCTGTTTCGACAATTTCCTTGAGATCTCGTGGAATGGGCGTCCCCGTCCACATCAGACTCCCTACTTCTCTGAGACCTTGGGCGACCAGTAAAAGACCGTTGTCGACAACAGCAGGTATGGGCATGGTCATGGCCGACATGATGACAGGGGTAGAAAGCGCTACACCCAGGACATGGCAATCTGTGATCGCTTCGACCGCATCAATGCAGTGTTGCCGAAATGTGTAGCGATCTAGAATGAGGCGATCATGGCTTAGCACAAATCCCGTTTCAACACCGTCCACTAGGAATCCAATATCCCTTTGTCGCAGAAGTCTTTCGCCTTTGTGATACAGATCCGTCAGTGACATCATATGCTTCCTTTGCTCCTTGTGGTTTGAGGGTTTCGGTCTGTTGGTTCACTCTTAATGGCTGGCCGCGTTTTTCAAGATTCAAGATGGATCGGGCTCTACCGCTGCGTGGACATCGCTCTTGTCACTGGTTTCCAATATGAGAGGGTCCTTTTCTCCTCTTTGCGGTAAGATAGCTCAAAATGGCCCGGCAGCAAACAAGATCAGCGCTAGACAGCCAGCTTTTTTGTTTGGAGGTGGAATGTTTATAGCAGACCTATTCGGTTTTTTGAAGTCAGCCTTATACCCGTATTTTCTCATTCAATCAACGGAAAAGGCTTCAGGCCACCAAAAAATCCCTACCAGCAACGATTTCTTCTTGCAATAGGGGAAAGAGGGGAACTTCTTGAATTGACCGAATATCTGTATTCAACAGTCAACAAATATAAAGAAATCATGCGAATCAACAAAAACCGCGGCAGAGAGCCCCGTCCGGAAGGGCGGGGGTGAATGGCGCGTCGTTTTTGTGGGGGTGCAGGGGGCTTGCCCCCGCGGTTTTTGAAACGCGAAATGGGTTAAACCCATTTCGCTCTGAAGCCGTCGATGGCGGCTTTCCGGAAAATGCGAGGCATTTTCAGGTTGTGAAGATGCTCCGCCCTGTGGGCGGGGAGATTCACTTAGGTGACGATGGGAACCTGAATTCCGGTTTGGAATTGACATGATCCACGTGGGTTGCAAGAATACAAAAAACGAGCCAAGAGGGTTCGCCCAGATCCACCGTCTAGTTTGGGTATCAAGCCTGAAATCAGAAGGTTATGCAGTATTCCTGATCACCAGCCAAGGTATTAGATGCAAGTCGAAGATCCCGTTGAAAGCGGGGGCGCCGAGGAGCGATCGAAGGCAACGCCGCTTGAGCTTTGCGAAATCCCGTCTCGGCGGGGAGATGATGCCTTGATGGTGGATCAGGGGTTCGTTTCCCCCTTCGCCAGGCTGAGCTTTACCCATAAATCGCCTGCTGGACACAGGGGGTCACAGAGGTCGCTGAGCCGATTTGCTGGGGACAGGAAGGCTTTTCTTTCGTTCCAAGGCTCCCGGGGGGGCTGGTCTTTTCTGATGATTTATCCACGGGGGAGTTTTGCCCTCTCCGAGGCGTAGGCTCTATGAGCCGGAGGCCCTCCGCATTCCACCCTTCGGGATGGCTGCGGTTTCCCCCATGGATAAGTCATAAAAAGACGGCGCCCTCCCACCCCCGCTATAAGGCAGCGGGATCTTCGACAGTCACTTCAGAAAAGCCTTCCTGTCCCCCGAATGCACAGTTAGGCATTGCTAAAAGGCATGTACCCCCTGTGTCCAGCAGAAAATGTGGGAGATGGTGAGTTCGCCAGGGGAGGGTTAAGGGGGCCAAGTAAGGAGATAGCGGAATATGAAACTGGCGTTTATTGAAGCGCGGGACCTGCCGGATGCCTGGTTCCAGTGCGTGTACAGGTTACTGGAAACCGGACGGGAATATATTATCGACAGGGGCAGCTACGCAGGCCAAAAGCGCCTCGAATTTGACTATGTCACCGTCCACATCAAATATCCTGGGGTCAGACCCCTCTTGCCTGATATTCCTCCTTCGTTGGGTCTCCCAAATCCTGTTGCCGAGGGATATCTCGAAGAATACCTTCCCTATTTAATGACCGCTGCCAAGCAGCCCGGTGAAGATTACACCTACGGTCAATATCTGGAGAAACAGATCGAGGAAGTGATAAGAATGTACAAGGAGGACGGTCACGGGACCAACCAGGCTTACATGGCCGTAGGGGACCCCGAATCCATCTTTCTCAAGGATCCCCCTTGTCTACGAGGGATTGATACCAGAATAAAAGACGGGAAACTCCATTTTGTCGTCTACTTTCGCTCCTGGGACCTGTGGAACGGATTTCCGGCAAACCTGGGTGCCGTCCAGCTCCTGAAAGAATACATGGCTTCGAGTATCGGCGTTGAGGACGGGCAGATCATAGCAGCCAGCAAAGGCCTTCATCTTTACGACTACGTGTGGGAACTGGCCAAGCTGCGGACCATGTGTGAAAACCCATCCGCCCTGGCCAAAGGTGAATATAAGGATGCAGGCTGATTCCCGATGCTCCCACCGGAAAGGAAAAAGAGGCAAACCTCGGCGGACTTTGTGTCTCGGCGGTGAATTCTGGAATGAGGACAAGCAATGAAGGTTGATCTCAAAGGGTTAGACCTCGAAG
>JASFTV010000307.1:0-4607 GCA_050050615.1 Desulfobacteraceae bacterium | reverse complement strand
CCGGTTATCTCGTCAAATTCTATTTAAGCCAGCTTTTGAGGCGGCGGATTGCTTCCTCCAGGGTTTTGTCCTTTTTGCAAAAGCAGAAACGCACGAGGTTGCGGCCCTGCATGCGGTGGTTCCAGAAATAGGAAGAGGGGATGGCAGCCACGCCCGCCTTCTCCGGGAGCATACGGCAGAAGGCCAAATCATCTTCAAAGCCGATGGGCCTGATGTCCACCTGGACATAATAGGTCCCCTCCGGCGGAAAGACCTCGAAACCGACCTCCTCGAGAGCCTCGCAGAGCCGGTTGCGCTTTCGGTTGTAATCCCCCAAGAGCTGTGCGTAGTAACTGTCAGGAAAATCCAGGCCATAGGCCATGGCTTCCTGGAGGGCTGACTGTCCACAGAAGACGATGAACTGGTGGCTCATGCGAACGGCTCGGGTGAGTTCCGGGGCGGCGATCACCCAGCCCTGTTTCCATCCGGTCATCGAAAAGGTTTTGGCTGTAGAGGAGGTGACAAAGGCGCGATGCCTGAGTTCAGGGACGCTGAGGAGCGTGACGTGCTCACGGTCCTCATAGACCAGGTGTTCATAAACCTCATCCCCGATGACATATACATCGTATTTCTCGCAAAGGTCAGCGATAAAGGCGAGCTCTTCCCGGGTGAACACCTTGCCGCAAGGATTCTGAGGACTGTTAATGAGGATAGCCTTGGTCCTCGGGTTGAAGGCTTCGGCGAGTTCTTCTCTGGGAACGCCAAATTCAGGAATGGTCAGAGACACATAACGGATGCGGGCGCCTGCCAGGGCGGCCAGGGGAGGATAGCTGTCGAACCATGGCTCCAGCAAAATGATTTCGTCTCCCGGTTCCAAAATGCCCAGAAGGGTCGCGCACAGTCCTTCCGTCGCGCCTGAGGTAATGGTCACCTCAGTTTCGGGATCCACCTCCATACCGTAGAACCGCTCCATCTTACGAGCTACAGCCTCGCGGAATTCCGGGATGCCGATGGACGGTGCGTACTGGTTCGGCCCGCGCATAATGGCCTCCGCTGCCTTGTTTCTGACTGCCTCAGGACCGTCGAAGTCCGGGAAGCCCTGAGACAGATTGATCGCCCCATGGACGTTGGCCAGGGCGGTCATATCCGTGAATATCGAAGTACCGAAAGGGCGCAGGGCTTCGACAACAACATCCGTGCTCTCTCTGCTCCTCTTGTCGGGCAAAACAGAAACCTCCTTCTTGAGCATTAAGGATACCCCACGGAACGTTTTTGTGAAACAGGTTGTGGCCAAAAATATATCTTACTAGCCGTCTTCATAGGCAAAGATCTTAACATTTATCCGCCGAGGGCGGATTTATGTCAAGCCCGCCCTGGCGCGATAGCACGAGCCCGTCAATTGTCTCTCTGCTATCAGGCAATTTGACCAGGCAAAATATCTCGGTTAGTGCCAGGTCTGGGCCAGGGTTTTCTAAGGTGAGGGGAATGGTCATCCCTGGCAAAAGCCTCGTCGGTTTGAGGCGAAGCTTCACAGTCAATTCCATGGAAGAGCTTTCATGGCGGTTCCCGGGAGGCGCACGTTTGCAGTACGTTGCAGACGCAAACCCCCAGAGAACGCAGCCTCTCGGGAAAAGAGCCTTTTCTGCACGGAAACTAGGACCAGATGCCGGGAATGGGCCTCCCACAGAACCCGCACTTCCCTGTGTTCAGATGCATCTCCCTGATCATGTATCCTGTCCGTTCAATCACCGTTTTCTTGCATCCCGGACAGTACGTGTGCCACGCCTCATGGCCCGGCACGTTCCCGATATAGACATATTCGAGTCCAACAGATAAGGCCATTTTGCGGGCTTTTTCCAGCGTTGATACGGGAGTGGGGGGGATTTTGGTGAGCTTGTACAAAGGGTAGAATCTCGAAAAATGAAGCGGCGTATCCGGACCCAATTCTTTTTTGATCCAGAGGCACATCTCCTTGACCATGCCTATGTCATCATTCTTTGTGGGAATCATGAGATTGGTGATCTCCACAAAGACCTTTTCCTGCTTGAGCGTTTTCAAGGTTTCGAGTACGGGCGCCAGTTCTCCATCGCACAATTCCTGGTAAAATGTGTCCGAAAACGCTTTGAGGTCAATCTGAGCGGCATCCAATCCCTTACAAAGACTTCGCAGGGGTTCCATGTTAATGAAACCGTTGGAATGGATCACATTTAAAAGGCCCGCCTTTTTTGCGTGGTGGGCAACATCAAGCATGTATTCACAGAAGATGGTGGGCTCCACATAGGTGTATGCCACGGAGCGGGCTCCCATCTCCTTCGCCTTCTTCACCGCCAACTCTGGGTGCACATCGTAGCTGTAAACCTCCTCCGGCGTGGCCTGTGAGATCTCCCAGTTCTGGCAAAATTTGCAATGGAAATTGCACCCGGCTGTTGCGATGGAAAGGGCTGTGGTGGCAGGCAGGACATGAAAGAAGGGTTTCTTTTCGATCGGGTCCAGATGGAGGGCGCAGGGGTTTCCATAAACCAGGCTGTAGTAT
This sequence comes from Desulfobacteraceae bacterium, assembly GCA_050050615.1. Taxonomy (GTDB): domain Bacteria; phylum Desulfobacterota; class DSM-4660; order Desulfatiglandales; family HGW-15; genus JASFTV01. Next base: position 2,095 of record JASFTV010000307.1, on the reverse strand, counting down.
TTCCCATCCCGGTTCTCGCGTACCCCGCAATAGCCTCTTACCCCTTTGGAAACACGACACCGCCTGGGACACAACTCACACCGGATATCTCCCCCATTCAGAGGCGTGAAATAAGGCGAGAGCTTTGTCTTGATGAGGCCTTTCTGCGGTCTTTGCGCCTCTGCCGTATCCTTTAAACCGGGAATCTGTGGTGCGCAAAGCACACACAAACCCACCCCGCAGGCTTTCAAAAACTCCCGTTTTGTAAAAAGAAATGCTGACCTGCTTTTTTCCAAGCCTTTTTCCTGTGTACCCTCTGAAAACTTGGCGTGGTTCAAAAGTTTTGATGATATATTATCCGGACATGGCTGATCCGGACTTATCTTTGAAACATAAGCCCTGCGATTGCAGAGAGGTATATTGGTTCATACGGGAATTGAATACCGCCCCGACGAATAACACACATTATGGACAGCGCCCGCAGGGATTTGATCTCTGAAATGTGACCGTATAGATCCGATATCTTAGGGGGATTTACCGAGGAATGAAACCCTTTTCTTGGTTCAGAAGACTATTTTTGAAGAGAACACTTGAAGAGGATCTCCCGCTGATACTTCCTATTGAAACTCAGATCAAGGCCTGGCATCTTGCCAATCGCAAAATGGCATGGGGCATCAGCAGGGGAGAGTTTGAGGACATTGAGGAACCCCCGTCTTTGACTGAGAATGATCGACATGACGGTTTCCTAGGGGTGGCTCTCTTTTACGGCTTAGGCGATGACGGTTCCGGAAATGCAGATTCAGTGTTTTCGGGAAAAATGGCCTGGGAATATGCCCGAAAGCGCAGAAAGCCTAAAATGTGGCAGTGCCAGTATATCCATTTTGATGAACCGGAACATATCAGGCTACGCCCGGCCGCACCACCAAGGCCGAAAGGATTCTATTATGCCAAGTTCCAGCCAGGAAAAAGATTTCAAGCGCTCACGGTGTCTCAGGTTCGTAAACGGATTGAACATGACACATGCTGCGGCCCAGAAGGCATTCAGTTCCTCGTCGTTACCCATTCCCACTTTCAACGGTTGATGAATGAAAGGAAATTTCCTTTTATGGCCCTTGCGGACTATGACGTAGCCCCTTACGGCTACAGCGACTTTTTTGATGTCCCACAAATCTTCTGTAGTAACGGTATCCTGGGAATGGGCGTCGGCCACGTAGATCGTAACTATCCCCTCTTTGGCATTCCCACCCTCCGATTCCAGTGAATCTCCCCGCCCACAGGGCGGGCATCTTGACAACCGGAAAATGCCTCGCATTTTCCGGAAAGCCGCCATCGGCGGCTTCAGAATCCCGAAGCCTATAAGAAATCCTCATACTCAGATTCACCCAAACGGGCCTTATTTCTGCAAAAACTCCCTGATGATTCATCCAGAGCCTGTTTTCCAGACCCTGACGGACCATCCCTGTCCACCGCCATGCGTAGCGAGCTCATGACCTTTGTCAAAAGCGGATATCTGACAAAAAGACTCCATGAGGTTTTCCAGACAGACGTCTAACCCCGCTTAAGCTTTCCTTCATAGTAGATGGGTGGTGTAACATACACCTTTTATTATACGAGGCCTTGCCTCCCCCTTTGAATTGCATTTCCTCTTGGGTTAAGCCTTTGAATATTATACGGTTTGGCATGATTTTTCCCTCCAACCAGCCTGTTGAATATGGACTGGGATGAGGCGTAAACCGCGAATAGGACTCGTTCAAGTGAACGGGTGAGAACAATGATGCGTGGTTATGAAGGCATAACGAGAGTGGTCATCCTGTCAACGGTGCTTCAGCTTCTATCCACCGGACCACGTCCCCGGAGAGGTGTTCCTCTTTGCGAATCTGCCAGCCAGCCATGCGGATGTTTTCCATGGTTCTGCGGTTGATATTGGCACCCATGATCCTGACCACCAACGGGTTGATCATGTCGAACAAGAGCCCGAGAACAGGATTTTCCGGTCGCATGTGCTCTAGAAGCAGAAGCCTGCCACCAGGTTTGCAGACCCTTCGGAGTTCTTTGAGACCCACAACAGGATCCGGAACGGAACAGAAGACGAACGTCGCAAGGATTGTATCAAAGC
>JASFTV010000306.1:0-4613 GCA_050050615.1 Desulfobacteraceae bacterium | reverse complement strand
CAGGCTTCGCCTGGCGCACCAGGATTCACAGGATGTCCAGGATAGGATGTAAGGATCGCTGGAAACTCCGCTACGCGGGGTTCCCAAGGCTAGCCTTGGGAATAATGGGAAACCCTGGAGAACAAAAATAAGCTCGCTCATTTTTGTGTCTCGTGGGTTCCCATTCTTTCAAGCGATCCTATCAAACGAGTTTCTTATCTGAGTAATCTGCGCAATCTGCGTCCAAACGTTTTGCCTTATTGATTGACCTGTTGTTCTTTTTTCAAATTCTCTCTTTTCGTGATAATTTTCTGGTTCCTATGGGTCTGCGGAGTCTGCAGCCAATTCTATGATCTCCACATAAATCTGACATAGGGTCTCATTATGGAAATTCCTCTCATCAAGGATATCCTCATCATCTTTGCCCTTTCCATGGCAGTGCTCTTTGTTTGCCACAGGCTGAAGATCCCCGCAATTGTTGGCTTTCTCCTGACCGGATTGCTGGCGGGCCCACACGGCCTGGGCTTGATAACTGCGGACAAGGAGGTGGAAGTCCTGGCTGAAATCGGTGTGGTGATGCTTCTATTCACCATTGGCATCGAGTTCTCCCTGAGGGACTTTATGCGCATCAAAAGGGCCGTATTGATGGGAGGCTCTTTTCAAGTTTTGTTGACCCTTGCAGCCACCTTCCTTTTTTCCAGACATTTTGGTTACGGGCTGGGAGAATCGGTTTTTGCCGGCTTTCTTGTGGCCCTGAGCAGCACGGCCATTGTCCTGAAATTGTTGCAGGAACGGGCTGAGATTGAAAGCCCTCACGGACAGACAACCCTCGGCATTCTTATCTATCAAGATGTTATTATTGTGCCCATGATCCTGCTTACGCCCCTTTTGGCAGGAAAAGCAGGCGATTTCGGCACCTCTCTGCCCCTCCTCTTGGCCAAAGGGATCGGTATCATTGTTCTGGTCATCCTGAGTGCTGAGTACATTGTTCCAAAGATACTTTATTACATTGCTCGTACACGCAGCAGAGAACTCTTTCTCTTGAGTATTGTCGTCATGTGCTTTGCCGTTGCCTACCTTACCCATAGCATGAAACTGTCCCTCGCCCTTGGGGCCTTTTTGGCAGGCCTGACCATCTCTGAATCTGAGTACAGTCACCAGGCCCTCAGTAACATCATACCCTTTCGAGACCTCTTTACCAGCTTCTTTTTCATCTCAATAGGCATGCTGCTGGATATCCATTTTCTTTTTGCAAGGCCAGGTTTCGTGTTTCTGCTTGCCCTAGGCATCCTTCTAGTAAAGTCTTTCCTGGGCATGATAGCGGCTCTTATACTGGGTCTGCCATTGCGCACAGCTATCCTTGTGGGATTGGCCCTTTGCCAGGTGGGAGAGTTTTCTTTTATTTTGTCTGAGGAGGGCGTGAATTATGGTTTACTCGGTGGGGACATCTTTCAGTTATTCCTGGCCGTCTCGGTCCTGACCATGGCTGCAACGCCTTTCATCATCGTACTGGGGCATCGAATCGCTGACGGCCTGATGCGTTTGCCACTGCCGAAAAAATTGAAATCCGGCCTTTATCCATTGCAGGGGCTGACAGATGCGCGCAAGAAGATCACCCTAAAAGACCACCTGATTGTTGTGGGTTATGGAGTAAACGGGAAAAATGTGACCAGGGCAGCCAAGTCAGCAGGTTTGCCCTATCTCATTATCGAGATGAATCCTGAAACCGTAAGAACTGAAAAAGAGAAGGGGGAGCCCATATACTATGGGGATGCAGGGCAGGAGGCCGTCCTCAATCATGCGAACATCAAGGAGGCAAGAATCGTCGTTTTGGTCATATCCGACCCTGCTGCGACCCGCAGAACGGCACTCCTGGCCCGTCGTCTCAATCCTGATGTGCACATCATCGCCAGGACCCGCTTTCTCCAGGAGATGGAACCCTTGTATCAACTGGGCGTGAATGAAGTTATTCCCGAGGAGTACGAGACGTCTGTGGAAATCTTCTCAAGGGTCCTGACCAGATATCTCATACCCAGAGACGAAATCGATCGTTTCGTGAATGAGGTGCGGTCAGACGGATACGAGATGTTTCGACGCCTTCCTCAAGACGGAACAGCTTTTTGCGATCTGCAATCCTACATACCGGACGTGCAGATAAATACTGTTCGGGTGGGCAATGCCTCTCCGTTTGTTGGAAAGACCTTGTCTGAGGTTGAGCTGCGCAAGGAATATGGTGTGACCCTGCTTGCCATACGCCGCGATAATGAGGTACTTTCCAATCCCGACGCGGATACAAAAATCGAGGCCGGCGACATTTTGGTCCTCCTTGCACGAACTGGGAACCTCGCAGACATCACTGCACTATTGTCGGCCGAGTAAAACCGCATTCTGCAAGGCGGACGCCCTCTTTTTTTTTGGTGTCCTCCCTGCCGCGCCGACTTGTCCTGCCATAGTTGCCGACTTGGTCTACATAGCCTCGGGGGCGACCGCTGAATTAACGAAGGCGGAAGCTCCAACAGGAGCGTAGGCGGGCGTCTTCCGTCTTCTGTTTGCCCTGAGCGAAGTTGAAAGGTTTATCCTGAGCATAGTCGAAGGGCTTGTCCTCCGGGAACCCTTCACTTCAGCCCTGCCTTGCGGAGGGCATCGAGAAATTTATCTAAATCCGCTTGATTTTTGTAGGGGGCCGTCTTTGCAATAAACTTCAGAGACATCCTTGGATCTAACCTGAGAGCTTCTTGCACCGCCGCACGGGCCTCCTCATCGCGGCCTGCCAAGCTATAAGCAGCGGCTATGGCCACACGACGCCACGCAGAGTCAGGCGCGAGCTGGACGGCTTTCTCAAATGCTGCGATCGCCTCCTCATACCTGCCCAAGCAACGATAGGCAACACCCAAAAAGTTGTAGTAATGGTGCATGGGGAAAGGGTCTAAACGCAACGCCTTTTTGAGGAGCGGAATGGCCTCTTCGTGTCTCCCTGCGAACACTAGGTTCGCTGCTAGCTGACTATGGGCCCAGGCTGAATTGGGTGCGAGGGCGAGACCCAGTTCCCCTTCTGCGATCGCCTTCTCATGCTTCCTCTGCATGAGATAAACCCTGGACAATGTAATATGGGGTCCGGGCCAGGGGGTACCCAGGTCGATGGCCTTTTTCGCCATTCTTTCGGCCTGGGCCACAGACTCTTTGGGCGACTTACTCAAGCCAAGCCACACGTCCCACAGGTTTACCTGGGCCATGTATGTCCATCCGCGTGGAGAGTCCGGCGCCAGGGTAATATATTCTTCTAGCAATTCTCGGGCCCTAATATTGCCCTCTTTCGTGAGGCGTCTAAAATGTCCGACTGCTTGCCAAGACTTTAAATATAGATCTAACCGAGGTGTCTTTATACCCTGCATGCGGGCAGATTCTCCTTCGGTCAATTCCACCTGCATGGCTCTCACGACTTTTACGGTGATCTCGTCTTGTAGCGCAAATGTCTCTTTTACATCCTGCTCATATCGCTCCGCCCATACATGATTTCCCGCCTTAGCATCAACAAGCTGGGCTGTAATCCGCACTCGGTCTCCAGACTTTCGGAAACTGCCCTCTAACACATAGCGTACTCCCAGCTCCTTGCTCACCTGTTGGACCTTTGCGGGTTTGCCCTTATAGGTGAAAGCAGAGTTACGTGCAATCACCAACAGATCTGGAACCATGGCAAGGGCCGTAATGATTTCCTCGGTCAGGCCGTCACAGATATATTCTTGCTCGGGCTCGCCACTCAAATTGACGAAGGGCAGAACGGCAATGGAGGGCTTATCATGCAGCGGAAGTGGCGATCTAGTTTTAGGAAATGAAAAATACCAGATCGCAATAATGACTCCTACGAGAAGGAGACCCACAACAGCACCCACAGTCGACCGGCGCCAGCGAGCCCACTTGTTGGGTGCGGCCACCAGAGTGACCCTGTCTTTCAACTCGTGATCATGAACCTCCCGCTCTAGGCTCTCTATGAATCTGTCCCACGATTTTTCATGAGAAACCTCAGGTTCTTCCCCATGGATAATAACCACATGGTCCAGAGTTGCCCCCAGTTTATCCACTGAAAATTTCAGTCTGACCTTCTCCTCGCTCCCCATGTACTCGAAAAGATTGGCCCAGGCATCTTTTTCCTCATCGGTAAATGGATACGTCTTTCCAACAGCATCTTCATATCCCTTTCTCCGACCGAGTATTTTGAACAGTTGCGCATATTCCAGGTCAGGAAGGGCATCCTTCCATTTTCGGTAAATCCTGGGGAGCAAATTCCCCCTGTCGGATGAGCCTGCTTTGCCCCCGATTGTTTCATTAAGTAACGCCAGCGTGTCGTAATGGTCCTCCAGGGGAATCGAGGTAACTTTCCCCCTCTTTTTCATCTCGTTAACAACAAGGGCGATGACGGAGAGATAGAACCTGCGGGAGGGCGAGTTGAAGTGAAGACTCAATCCCGTTGTATCCTCATTGCGGATGTGCAGCTTGAATTGATTCAGGTCGATCTCAATAAGGGCTTTACCTTCTTCGACCATGACCTTTCCTCCTACGGACGTTAAGAGGAGGTTCTCAAAACAAATTTTCAGGGTAACTTAAGAAAATCTGACGATTCGAACCGTCAGGCAGCG
>JASFTV010000305.1:0-4625 GCA_050050615.1 Desulfobacteraceae bacterium | reverse complement strand
CGAAGACAAACACGCGATAGGGGGAATAGAGGAGTTTTTTTTGACAGGGGCCTTTCAAAAGGTGCCATATGGGATATCCGACAAAACCTCAGGGATCTCCAAAGATTCACTTGCTCATCAACACTTTTCCCCATCTCCCCACTGGCCCGAATGGTCAGTCTTGAGATTTGAGGCAATCACCTCGCTCGTCCGTTTCATGAGTTCCCCCAGTTTTTCCCCGGTGTAATCCACCGTATGGATGGGTTCTCCAACGACCACCTTGATCAGGCCCGGGTGGAAGACCAGGCTTCCTTTGGGTAGGACCTTCCTGCTGCCTTTCACAGCAACAGGCAGGACGGGCAGCCCCGTCCCTATGGCAGTCACAAACCCTCCTTTTTTGAATGCCTGGAGCTTTCCATCGGCAGACCTTGATCCTTCGGCAAAGAAAAGAATACTGGCTCCGGGAGGAAGCCGCTTTATCCCGTCCTCAATGCTCTTGATGGCCTTCTGCGTGTTTGACCGATCCACGAATATATTCCTTGCCGCATAAAGGGCCTGGCCGAAAAGCGGAATCCTCAACAATTCTCTCTTGGCAACCCATCTGAACTGGATTCCCAGGGTGGTGACAAGGGCGAGCGCATCAAAGTGGGACTGATGGTTGGTGATGATGATATAGGGCTGCCCCTTCCTGATCTTCTCTTTTCCACATATTCCGGGCCGGCAGCCTGTCACTCCGAGTATGATCCAGGCCCATACCCTGGTTAGATTAAATGCAAAGTTTCCCGTAGAGCCCAGAAGCGCGGACGCCGTGACGAGGGGAGCCAGGATGAGAGTGGCGAGACCGAGCCAGAAGCTCAGCCAGAGAATCTTCAGGGTGGATGAAAGCAAATCCACGGTTTCCCTCCGGCCATATTGCATGCTCAAAGCTACAGGCGGTTTTTACGGCGGCCTGCCCGCTTCAGCCTGGAGAATGGTGCAGCATGGAGTATCTTTCCAACAGCAAGTCGCGCGTCAGTGCGGCCTATCAGGAGAGCCATCACGATGCGACCCGTATGTTTCACATCTGATAATCAAAGAGATCTAAGAGATTTTCAATGATTGGCCAGCATACAGGAGTTCTTGGACGCCCGAGAAGTCCAAGGGTATGGCAAAATAGGAACTCTGGGCAGGATTTCAGAATGCTTGTCGTATACCGGCGAGTCGGGAATCCTTCCACTACCATTGCCAAAACCAGATACTTGAGTAAATCCCGGAAACTTTCAAGTATAGACCTGGCAGACGAAAGCTTTGTCTAGTCTGAAGTTATAAGAGCTAAGCATGAATACATTGTCTTGAGATAAACGAAGCGCAGGGAATTGTAGTTTATGGTTTCCTCTCCTTTGCTGAAACGGTTTTTACTTATACCACTGGATATCGAAAGGGTTTAGGCTGATAACTTCGAAATAGGTTCCGTGAGGCGCATAGGCAGACATTTCTTCCATTGTCTTCCTTCTGTCTATCACTGGAAAACGCACATTTTTTCCAAAAGCCCATTCCACCCATACCCATTCGTCATCACTCTCTCTTTGATAGGCAACACAGGCATGCCAACCATGGGGCATTTTTATGGGAGCATATAGCCTCAACCTATCCTTTGGTATCCCGGCAGTCGCAGCCAGAGCTATCAGCAGCACAGCCCCGTCCTCACAATCTCCGCTACGTCTTTGCAGGGTCTCATTGGGGAGTGTCCATCTTTCCATCATATTGAATTCTTTTTTGTCACTGCTGTACCTGATATTTCTTTTCACCCACTGCTCTATCTTATGCATCTTCCTGTCATTAGATTCCCTGGGACTCACTATTTTCTTGACCAGCCTTTCCATTGTCGTCTCAGCCATCAACCCATGAGCTGGAAAGAGAATCGAGGCTGAGATTAACAAGACAACTGCTTTCTTCATCTCTCATCCTTTCCGGCTAAGACACTTCACCGATAGAAAAGCTATATCCATATGAATACGATGCACTTGACACTGTTCCCGGCAACTTTACGGCATTGCACACCGGCGAGGCCCGGCCCCATGCCACATTGCTCTTCATAAACACATCCATCCACTCAGACCAAACCCTTTAAATTGAGGAGGAACTGCACGCGAAACAAAGACGCCTGTACTTAGACTCTAACGATATCACATTCGGCAGCTCGGCCATGTTTCAAAAATGGATTTATTATAAGCGTGGCGAGTCGACAGGAACAACGACTGAAACCCGTGGCTTTCCGCCACCACCTCTCGGTGGGCTCGCCTTTGCTAAGAGAAGAAATCCCAACAGAACAGTGTGCGTTCCATCAGGATCAAGGCTGGCACATTTTTCGGCCATGTTCCTATTCCTTGAACATCTCTTCGTTCACATACCGTGTCAGTATCTGCTGCTCCTCCTCATCAATCCGGCAGAACTTCGCACCCATGCCCGGCGGCCCTTGCAGCATATCGCCCGCCTCCCTGACCCAGGCCACTTCACATGAAATGGTAATGGGCTTTGATGAGCCCGGGAGCTGGAGGTCCAGGAAAAACTCTTCTCCTTTTTCGAATGGCTCCTCCGTTTCGATAAAGAGGCCGCCCACACTGAGGTTGTCTGTTGACGCGTTAATCATGGATGCTTTAACGAAGCTGTCACTATCATTGTAGGCCACGGAGAGCGTCCTCCTGACCCGGCACTCGTTTCGGTAGGAAGATTCGGAGGGTTTTTCGAACAACGCCCGGTATTTGTCCGGCATTCGCAGGGTCTCCAGCACCTCGGCGCATTGTTCAGTCGTGATGAGACCCCCATCCACGAGTATCTGGCCGATGAACCGATGGTGTCCGATGGAGCAGTCTTCATCGAACTGAACCGCCATGGCGATGAGAATCTGATGTCGGGTGGTGAACCCTTTCTTGACTGCCGCGACCCCGAAACGCAGGTCACAATTCTCCATGTCAATCTCTTTTCTATCCATCCTTTCCCCCTCCCGAAAAACCGGGGGCTGCCTCCCCCCTGCCTTTGGCTCTCAGGATCGGATATGCAAAACAGGCCGCTCGCCTTGTGAGGCGCCCCCCACTCGCCGTCGCCACAGTCTCACAAAACTGAACGAACAGACGTCCCATTTGATACGGCGTATTTCAAAAGCATGAGGAAATGCCCCACAGAACCATGTCCTGTCAGGGCAAAGGTAGGCACATTTTGAGGTGTATCTCCATGGAAAGCCCCCCGGGTCGGGCCCTGATACCTGAGCAGAAATGAATCTAATCTAGTGATTTATATAGAAAAACTTAAGGCAAGTCAACCGGGATGGAGCCCCACGAGTAAAACCCGCGGTCCCACAATACACGCCTCAGCTTTTGGGGCGACATCGCGCCGTAGCGTATTCATCGCTTGCGTATTCGTCCACGGGTTCCAGCCAACAGTGGGCGGGGATCTCCGCAAAGCTCCGACAAGCTGCGTTCCCTCCCGCGAAGGCGGATAAAAAGGGCCCGCAGGCCCCATTGCTGTGATGGGCTTTTCCGGGGAAAAAGCGATGAAGGTCAGACGCAGGGCGGTTTCTTTTCCACATCTCCCAGTGGCTAACGGGAGGACAATGGGGTTTCGCTCACGCCTCCACAGCGATGACCATCCTCTCTTCAGCGAGAATGGCGCGAACATGGAGGCCCAGGACCAGACCCATGAGCCCGGACTTGAGTTCACGGACCTCGTCTGAAACCGCACTCAGAGACCGGTCATAGATCATCTCGATCTGAGAACGCTGCGCATCGGTCATCCCTTTAATGCCTTTGAGGCTGAGATCGCAGGTGAAATCCCTGTCGAAGTATCTGTACGAATCCCGAAACTCACCCAGTGATTGCTCGATGACCTTTTCAGGTACACCTATTTTTTCAAGGAGATTCCGTGAGCGCTGCTCCACGGACTCCCAGTCGGTCCCCTCGCCCGTCAAGAATTCAATGGTATGGGCCATCTCGAGTCTGCGCCTCCTTTCGGCTCAGCGCTTCACCGCATCGGCAAACGTGACATCCAGATAATACTCTGTTGAAGACGCCTGCTGTGTTTCCTGCATCCGTCTGCCTCCGTAAGCAATTTCCGACAGAATGATCCCGTATTCCGCGCAATCGGCGAAATAAAAGACCATCTCGCTTTCGTCAAATCGCCCGGCCAGCTGGGTCCTGTATTGCCACGTGACCCTGTTGACCACGCCGTGAGTTACAAAAACCAGGTTCTTGCCCAGTTCGGGAAGCGCCGCCCGGTCATGGTATCGGCATACGATCCCGGCCCCGTCATAAGGCACCGGCCGTTCATTGAGATAGATCCCCTTTAAGCAAGGCCGATGGAGGTCGTCATTCAGGAATTCCGTGATTTCGTTCCGATCCGAAAAAAGGATGCCCCGCCCCTGAAAGATGGCGGCCCGCTCCTGCCAGGGCTTGTCTGCAATGACGATGCGGTCGTCATACCAGATTTCTTCCAGATGGAACTCATAGCGCCTGCAGATCTGGAGGATCTCCTCGGACCGCTCCCTCGAAATCACGTCGATCAGGAGTTCCAACCGATCGCCCCAGATTTCAATTTTCAATTCGTCGCCCATGGGGATTCATCTTGATCAGCCGGAGGCCGGCGCCGGCCTTTTCATGACACTTGTGGGCATG
>JASFTV010000304.1:0-4656 GCA_050050615.1 Desulfobacteraceae bacterium | reverse complement strand
AAATTCTACATCCTCAAAGTAACCTAGACGGTGAAGGTTCTGTGTACTTTTCCTCATGGCATCGCCGCTATAGTATTCCCCTTCAATCACCTCAAGTTCCCGCCGTATCACCTTGTCCCTGGTCGATGTATTGCCTGCTATATTGATCCGTTCAAAGCGGACCTTTTTCCCTTTGGACACCCTGTAGGTAATGTCCACCAGATAATTCTCATCATCCTCCTTGATGAAAGGGACTACATCGGCATAAGCATAGCCCTGATCCGCGTAAATCTCTCTTAGTGACAGCGTGTCCTCACGCACCACCTCTCGATTGAAAAACTTCTCCTTATTTATTCTTACCTTCTTAAGAAGCTCATCAGCCGGCTTGATGAGATCACCCTCTATTTTCACTTTGTTCACGGTGTACTGCTGCCCCTCAATGACCTCAATCGTAATGGTCAACCCCACGCCTTCTTCGTAAGAGATCTCGGGTTCACCGGTCTTGGCCCTGATATAACCGTGGTTGTGATAGAAAGAGACTATTTTGTGGAGATCGAACTCCAGTTTTCTTTTATCCAAGAGCCCTGATTTCGTGAACCAGCTGAAAAGGCCTTTCTCGCTGGTCTCCATGATATCCTCAAGCTCATCATCATCAAATTTCGTGTTCCCGACGAATTCGATTTTCTTGATATAAACCTTCTCTCCCTCATTGATCTCGTAAATCAGTGAAATCTCGTTGCGGGGAAGTTCTTCTATTTTTTCTTTGATCTCCACATTGTAATAGCCTTTTTGCCGGTAGTACTCCTTCAGCCTATTGATGCTTTGTCTCACTTCACTGCGATTCAAGATGGAGTACAGCCTTATTCCTGATTCTTTGAGCAAATCATCAGCCTTTTCTTCTCTATTGCCCCTAAAAGATATGTTGCCAATGGAAGGTTTTTCCATGACTTTGAATGTGACAATCTTGCCCCTTTGGCCATCCTCTGTCTCTATGCTGACATCTTTGAAAAACCCCATACGGTAGATAGCCCTTAGATCTTTATCGAGCTGGTCATAATCAAGGCTTTCCCCTTTTTTGCTATCAACGACGGCGATAATTGCCTCATTCTCAATACGCTGATTTCCCGTTACACGAATGGAGTCAATCTGCACGACACCGACGATCTGGTTATGCAGGCTCTTTGAAGCTCTATCGGTAGCCTCAGCCAATTTGTCTATATCATCTTCCACCATGAAGACTGAGAAAGGCGCCTTCACCTCCGCAACGTCCAGCACCTTTAAATCCAGACTAATCTTTCTACCCACCTGTGTAAGGCTACCCGTAATGACGAAATCTGCGTTTAACGCCTTACCAATGGTCACGATATCCCGCTGTTCAAATGAGGGCAGGAAGGCCATAGGATGTTTATTGACCACATGGGGGTCAATAACAGGGAAGCCGTACTTCGCCATGCGGGAAGACAGCATCTCCTGTAAACCCTTTTTGAGGTGGTCAAGCGGTTCAAGGGCATAAATCCTGAATGGCAAGACAGCCACCGTAGGCTTTTCCTCCGCATCGGCGGCAACGGGGATCATGAGGCAGGCTAACAGGATAAGTAGGATCATGGAAATCCCCGTCTCTTCCGCACCCAAACGTTGATGATATGGGTGACCGCTCCTATTCTTGTTTCTTATCTTGAATCCGCCCATCCACAATTTCCAATTGGTGAGACATCTTCTGCGCAAACCGCTGATTGTGAGTAGCAATAACCATTGTCAAACTTTCTTCTTTATTAAGCTGAATAAGGAGCTCAACAATTCCCTCACCGGTTCCCATGTCGAGATTCCCTGTAGGCTCATCGGCCAACAACAGTTTCGGCTTCATGATGAGAGCTCTTGCGAGGGCAACCCGTTGCTGTTCACCACCCGAAAGCTCTCCAATCCGGTGACGCAGCCTCTTTTCAAGACCAACCTTTCTTAGTATTGCTCTGGCCATTTCGGTAGCCTTCTTTCTGCTTGATCTGGCGATTAGAGCAGGCATCAGCGTATTCTCAAGGGCATTGAATTCGGGAAGCAAGTGATGGAACTGAAAGACGAACCCAATATCCCGGTTTCTCAAAAGGCAAAGCTCGGTTTCATCGATTTCATTGATCTTGCGGTTCTCAAACCGGACAAGGCCGTGTGTGGGTGCTTCAAGGGTTCCCATGATGTTGAGCAAGGTTGATTTTCCAACCCCGGAGGCGCCTGTAATGGCCAGACTTTCCCCTCGCCGCACAATAAGATCAACGCCCTTCAAAACATTGATCAGTAGTCCGTTGTGTCTGAAGGATTTATGCACGTTTTCAAGTTCAAGCACTGAAGCCTCCGATGACACCCTGGAGCTGCTTACTCATACCTCAAGGCTTCGACCGGACTCAACCGGGAGGCATGCCAAGAGGGGTATATGGTCGCCAGAAAAGAAATAACCACGGCGGCGACGGTTACAAAAACAACATCCCACATTTCAACCCGAACCGGCAGGGTTGAAATATAGTATATGTCGGATGGCAATTTTATGAATTTGTATTTCGCCAGAATATGGCACAGCCCAAGTCCCGATAGGAGGCCTGACAGCGTTCCCAGCACACCCACCAGCAATCCCTGAAACATAAAGATGGCCATAATGCTTCTTGCTGTGGCCCCCATTGCTCTAAGGATCGCTACATCTCTATTCTTTTCCATGACCACCATGACCAGAGTGCTTATGATGTTCAATGCTCCCACCAACACGATCATGGTCAGTATGACGAACATGGTTAGCTTTTCCAGTCTGAGGGCAGAAACAAGGCTCCTGTTCATAACCTTCCAGTCCTTGGTCCAATAGGGATAACCCAACTTGCTGGCGATGGATTCGCCAATGCGATCAGCCTGGTAAATGTCTGTCACCTTAACCTCAATTCCTGTGACCCGATTTCCCATCCCGAGAAAATCCTGTGCCTCTTTCAATGAGACATAAACCATGGATGAGTCGTACTCATACATGCCTGAATCAAAGAAGGCGGTCACCTTGTATTTGCGGCTTTGAGGTACTCTACCGAGAGGGGTCAATTTCCCGAGGGGGGAAACCACGGTTAAGACATCTCCCGGCTGAATGCCTAATTGTCTGGATAGTTCACTTCCTGTAATAATTGCCGGAAGACCGTCATGGGTCGTAGCAAGGGAAGACAATGGGCCCCTTTTGATCATGGGCTCAATGCTGATTACTTTTCCTGCAGTCTGGGTGTCGAGACCCCTTAAGATAGCCCCTGACACATTCCCCAAGCTGTTTACCATAACCTGGCTATATACGAAAGGTGTCGTCGCAATAACCCCTTCTACACGGTTCGCTTCCTTAGCCGCCTTTTCGTACTCGGTAAAGGCCCCTTCGTGACTCAAGATGATAAGATGAGAGTTTACGCCCAAGATCTTCGACATCAAATCTTCCCTAAAACCGTTCATCACCGATAAGACGACGATAAGGGCCATAACGCCTACCATGACCCCTATCACCGAAATCACCGTAATCACAGAAATAAAGGCCTGTTTACGTTTGGCCTTTAGATACCGTATTCCGAGAAATAACTCGAAGATCATGAAACTCCTACTTGGAAAGGTTCCGCAAATTCGCTTCGCAGTAACATTTTAGCTTTTTGAAAAGAGATCCCTATGACCAAAATTTGCGACCTTTTCATAATCCTAAGATGATATGGTCCGCATGAAGCGGAAAAATGGATATTTTCCATATCTGCCACTGGCTGAGATCAAAACGGCAGGCGGCATGCAAAAGGCACGGCAAAAAAGGTCTGCTCCCTAACGCCTGCTCCCCGCCTTCACTGCGAAGAGATCCAGAATCATTTAGACCTCATGTGCGGGAAGAATATGACATCCCTGATGGACGGTGAGTCGGTAAGGAGCATGACAACCCTGTCAACACCAATACCTTCTCCTGCCGTGGGAGGAAGGCCGTACTCCATGGCCGTAAGGTAGTCCTCATCCATAAATTGAGCCTCATCATCTCCCGCTTCTCTGAGGGAGACTTGATGCATGAACCTCTCTCGCTGGTCCGAAGGGTCATTCAGCTCTGTGAACGCATTGGCTATTTCCTTGCCGCCAATGAAGAGCTCAAATCGATCGGCGATATTCGGATCTTGATCGTTCTTGCGAGACAGAGGTGACACATCGGTTGGATACCCGAATATGAAGGTGGGTTTGACCAATGTAGGCTCAACCAATTGATCAAATATCTTCGTCAATATTTTCCCAAGACTATCCTGCCGAGTCAGGGTAATGCCCATGGATTCAGCAAAGGTTGCAGCCGCATTGATGTCGCCGAAGGCTTCTTCCCTCAAACCAGCTATATCTTTTAGGGCGTCAAAAAGCGACATCCTTGGCCAGGGCGGTGTAAAATCAATCGATTGATTCTGATATTCAATAATCGTTTTGCCAAGGACCTTTTTCAGGATATCATTGAAGAGATCCTCTGTCAGAACCATAAGGTCTTCGTAAGTGGCGTAGGCCATGTAAAACTCGAGCATGGTAAATTCAGGATTGTGTTCAACAGAAACACCCTCATTTCTGAAATTGCGGTTTATTTCGAAAACCCTCTCCAGCCCTCCAATCACAAGCCTTTTCAAGTACAGTTCGGGGGCCACTCTCAAATAAAGAGTCATGCCAAGGGCA
>JASFTV010000303.1:0-4658 GCA_050050615.1 Desulfobacteraceae bacterium | reverse complement strand
GGATGATTCTGCATACTACACTGAAGGCAGAGATAAAGGTGTCATTGCAAGGGCGTTAGCCTGAAGCAATCTCATTATGGGATTGCTTCGCGGCATTTATTCCGAGGATCGGGGCTCGCAATGACATTTCCCTTGCCAAGTGATTTATTGCATTCACTATACAGACACGATGCTTTATAGAGGCCATTCAGTATCAAGCGGCCAGGATCACTGGGCCGTAGAACAAAACGCGACATAAATATCTTCAGATTTTAGAATATATAGGTCGCACGTTACTGAGGAGATTGAAGATGTCCTTCAAATATATCGGCAAGTCTTTTGAAAAAACGGACGGGTATGCAAAAGTCACAGGCGCAGCCCAGTATGTTGCCGACATAAAGCTGCCAAGGATGCTTCATGCTCAAATACTTCGCCCAGAGTATGCCCATGCGCGCATCAAGTCCATCGACATGTCAGGGGCGGAAAACAGCGAAGGGGTATACAGGGTGGTCACGGGACAAAATTGCGACATCTTTTTCGGAGCCGCCGGATTCTTCGACCAGAGTCCCATCGCTGTTGAAAAAGTCAGGCACATCGGCGAACCCGTGGCGGTCGTCATAGCGGATACGATCGGCCGAGCCAAAAGGGCCCTTGCGAGAATCAAGGTGGAATACGATCCGCTCCCGATTTTGCTTGATCCGATCGAGGCGGCCAACAACAAAGAGATCCTGATCCATGAAGATCTGGGTAATTATCGTCACTTTTCATCCTATTTTCCAGAGGCCGGTACAAATATCTTCCACCATTACAGGCTGAGAAAGGGTGACGTCAACAGCGGATTCGAGGAAGCGGATGTCAATGTCGAGGGTGAATTTGAATTTCCCCTGAGCTCACACTCGGCGCTTGAGCCCCACGGGGTTATTTGTCGGTGGCAGGGGAAGGATCGCGTTGAGATCTGGGCCAGTTCGCAGGCGCCCTTCCTGCTCCAAGAGGTGGTGGCCGACATGTTTGAGATCCCCCACGCCAACGTTCGGGTTCACATCCCATATCTCGGTGGCGGATTTGGGGGTAAATCGGATGTCACCATTGAACCAATGATCGCCTATGCTGCAAGATTTGTACCGGGATACGCCGTCAGGTTTGTTTGCAGTCGCAAGGAGGTCATGACCAGCACAGTGCTGGGACGTGGCATGAAGGCCCGCGCCAAACTTGGCGCGAAAAGGGACGGCACATTTACGGCATTTCAGGCTGAACTCTATTTCTCAGACGGTGCATTTGGGGATACAGCAACCAACATCGTTACTGTCGCAGGTCATAACTGCGTTGGGCCGTATGCGATAGAGCACTGTCACGTCGATGCCTACGGTGTTTATACGAATACGCCGCCGGTGGGTGCTTACAGAGGCTACGGGCATCCTGAAGGTTGTTTTGTGTCGGAGCGTCTTGTGGATTTAATGGCCAGGAAGCTTGAGGTGTCGCCCCTCGAACTCCGCAGGAAGAATTTCCTTTGCGAAGGTAAGCGGAATTCTCTGGGCGAGACCATAAGAGATGACCACGGGAACCTTTTCAAATGCCTCGAGAACGTTGCGAATGTGCTTTTTGGCGAACCCATGCCCAAACAGGACGCTAGATACCTCTATGGCCGGGGTGTGGCATCCATGATGAAGTCACCCAAAGGCGCCCCCAATGCCTCAACGTGTTGCCACATGAAATTCTGCGCCGACGGCAGTGTTCATGTCAATCTGAGTGGCGTGGATATGGGGCAGGGAGCGCAGCAGGCTATGCGTCAGATTGCCGCAGAGGCCCTTAAAATGCCACCGGAGCGGATTTCCGTTTATCATGAAATTGATACGCAGCATTCACCTTGGGACTGGATGACGGTCGCCTCCATGTTTACCTACCGGGGTGGAAATGCGGTTATCAAGACGGCTGAAAAAGCGATCAGAATTCTGAAAGAGAACGGTTCGATCATCTTAAAGGTGAAGGTTGAGGATCTGGATTATGACGGGGAGTATGTATTCGTGAGAAATGACCCAAACCAGAAACTCGCCGTTAAAGACCTTGTCCGGGGCTATAGTTATGAAAATGGTCTCACTGTGGGCGAGGTCGCAGAGTCGACTGCCGGAGACCGGCTTCCCGAGTATGTTGCTCCGGATCCAAAATTCGGTATGGGTAAGGCGGGAGGCACCTGGACTTTCGGTTGCCAGGGCTGTGAGCTACGTGTGGACAAGAAAACCGGTGAGGTCATCATCGACAAGTTTATTTCTTCCTTTGATGTCGGAAGGGTCATAAGTCCACAAATGATAAGGGGCCAGACGGTCGGCGGGGTGGTGATGGGTATCGGTCAGACGCTGAAGGAGAAAGTGGAATTCTCCGAAGATGGAAAGATGACGAATGCCTCTTGGGTCAAGTACAAGATGCCGCGAATAGAGGATATCCCCGGGAAGCAGGAAGCGATCTTTGTCGAGACGCCTGAAATTCGAGGACCCTATGGGGCGAGGTGTGTCGCAGAACATCCCATGGTCGCTGTTTCTCCGACGATTCTAAGTGCTCTTTTCGATGCGACAGGCCATGATTTCTTCCATATTCCTGTGACTCCCGATGAGATAATGGCGGTGATTGGAGGTGATGTTTAGATGCAAGAAAACATCACCATGATCGTCAACGGTATCCGGCACACGATTGTGTGTACGGGAAAAGAAAGCCTTCTTGAAATACTGAGAGACTATTTGGCCTTGACCGGCGCCAAGGAGGGATGTGGATACGGGGCCTGCGGAAGCTGCACCGTGGTTGTCAACGGTGAAGCGGTCAAATCCTGTACCTTGAGGGGAAAAGGCAAGCTGGAAGGTATCGAGGTGGTAACCATTGAGGGGCTTGCTGACGAAGAAGGAAATCTTCATCCCATTCAGAAGGCTTTTCTTGAAGCAGGAGCTGTCCAGTGCGGTTTCTGCACTCCCGGATTTATCATGAGACTCTACGCCCTTTTCAATGGAGACCCGGATGCATCCGCAGAGGAGATACTGAAAGCGCTCTCGGAACACCTTTGCCGTTGCACGGGATACGAAGCGATCTGGGAAGCATCCCTCCTCGCCCGAGAGAGGCTGAAAAAATATTCATAAGGAGAAAGGGGGTGAAAAGAGACCCCCGTGACCCGTTATTCAGGTGACGAGGAGACCCTGAATGCCGGGCAGCGTGGGGCTGGCGTAGAAACAGTCGGTTTTAGTGTGGAAAACCCATTTTTTGATTTGTTTTGGACGGCACTGAAATGACATACTAATTATATGGAGGTGAATAACATGAGGTCACGTACTATGAGGATAAGTCTAAAGTCAGTCACAGTGATTCTGGGTCTTTCTCTCATCTTCCTTCCTTCTGGTCACATAGCGGCTCAAATTGACCGTCCCATTAAGGTGGGCATCATTGACTGTTACAGTGGACCCCCTGCGACGTACTGTAACGATCTTCTCAATGGCTTTAAGATGGCCCTGGAAGAGATAAATGAGGAAGGGGTGCTCGGAAACAAGATTGAGTTCACTACCCGGGACACCAAATTCAAGGTGGATATCGCCCTCAGCATGGCAAAAGAATTGGTGATGAAGGAGAAAGTGGATCTCCTGATGGGTACGATCAACAGTGCTGCTGCCCTGGCGGTCTCCGAGTACTGCAAGCGAGAAAAGGTGCCCTTTGTCGTGGGGATCTCAATGAGTGAAAAGATAACCGGAGAGAAGGGGCATCGCTATGTTTTCCGGAGCCACGCCAACACGGCACAAATGGGTAAGGCAGGGGCTATCGGTTTATCCAAGAAGCCTTATATCAAGTACTGGATTGCCGGGGATGACTATGAATATGGTCACGCTATAGCCAATGCGACCTGGAACCATCTGAAGAACCTAAAGCCCGAAGTCAAACTCCTCGGGCAATCGTGGTGGAAGGTGGGTGAACCGGACTTCACTCCGTACATTACCGCGATGCTGGCGGCAAAACCGGATGCGGTTATCCAGGCCACCGGCGCGCGCGATGAGATTCCCTTCTTGAAGGCAGCCAGGTCAACCGGCATGCACAAGAGAGTCGCTCTATATGCATATGCAGCCACTGATTTGGGCACCCTCAGACCGATGGGTCAGGAGGCACCGGAGGGGGTTTTGGGCACAGCACCGTATCACTTCTACTATCCCGAAACAACTGAAAATCTAGGCTTTGCAAAAGCCTACTACGAGAGATATAACACGTATCCGGGCTTCGGTGGCCTTGACGGCTTTTGCATGGCCCGGTTTATCGGAGCAGCCTATAGGAAAGCGGGCAGCCTCGACCGCGAAAAATTCATTGATGCCCTGGAAGGGCTGACGATCGACAGTCCAGTGGGTAGAATGAAAATGCGAGCCTATGATCACCAAGCCATGGGCCCGGGGTTCTTTGGTGTGACCGTGAAATCACCCAAATACCCCTTCCTCATCGCCAAGGATATCGAAATGATCCCTGGTGAACAGATCATGCCCACGATCGAGGAGATCAAGAAGGCACGGGGAGAATAACCACTTTTGTACAAAGGGGCCGGTTCATGGGCCCCCTTTGTTTTTCATTGGAAAAAGGGTACATTGATAGAAGCACAATATGCCGGATACGGCAACCCCACCTTGCTCAAATCCTTTCACCGGGTGCAGAGGGAGCTTTAAAGAAAA
>JASFTV010000302.1:0-4660 GCA_050050615.1 Desulfobacteraceae bacterium | reverse complement strand
CCTATCCTTTGCTACGCTTTGGGCGTCGGTACCCGAGGCAGGAGCCCGGTGCGTTAGTAGCGCACGCCGGGATCTGTGCGGGGGGTGCCCCGTAAGGGGCATTCCTACCGCGACCCTCTTGCCGCGCCTTTTTTCTTGACACCCTTGACCAATCGACCCTATACTCGCGCAATGAAAACGTAAATACTCTCAAACCTTGATGAAATTGCCCAGGCCGCTGCTTGTCTGAGAAGTCAGAGAGTGGCGGGGGAGCATCATCAAGAAGTCCTTGGGATCTGTAACCGAAAGAATACGTAATTTGGTTGGGCTTCGACTTTGAAGTCGACACAATGGCCTTCAAAGGAAGACTTGGTTGGGTTGACAGACCAAATCCGATCGTTCGGGTAGCGTTTCAGCCGAACCTATACGTGAAGGGCCTATGGACAAAAATTTTGATCCCACCTTTGAGCTGGTTATAGATCTGAGACTTTTTTCCCAGGTTAACCGGACCCAGGCGCTCTCCGCTCTACCGCTTGTCTCACTCCGGCTCGGCGCTCAAAACTCAGCCCTTCAAAAACACCCGCCTACTGCGATGGGTTTAATTCATGCTCGCTGGCCGAAATTCTCAAAAAACAGTGCACTTCTTGCCAGAAGCACGAACCCGGAAAATGCCTCGCATTTTCCGGAAAGCCGCCATTGGCGGCTTCAGAGGGAAATGGGTTCAACCCATTTCGCGTTTTAAAAACCGCGGGGGCAAGCCCCCTGCACCTCCACAAAAACGACGCGCCATTCATCCCCGCCCTTCCGGACGGGGCTCTCTGCCGCGGTTTTTGTGGATGCGACCATGGTTACATATCGATAAAGGAACTTGGACCGGTATCATGCGAACTGAACAAAAAGGGGGTGATAAGGGAAGAAGAGAGGTAAAAGATGAATTCACAGCAAATCTCGGGGTCAAGAAAGGAGGGTTAGGAAATGAAAAAGAGGATAGCGATTGGGATTTGCATGGCCGTTTCTCTGGTCATCTTTTCCATGAATTCAGCTGTGGCGAAGCAAGTCAGTCTAAGGTTTTCTGACTGGCATCTTACAGAAGACGTCTGGAATAAATCTCTTAACGAAGGCATGAATATTTTCCACAAGCAATACCCAAATATCAAAGTACGCCTCGAACCTGTCTCTTACAAAGAAAAGGAGACGAAATACACGGTGGAGTCAGCGGCCGGTCGAGCCCCCGATGTTTTTCATGTTCACGCCTTTTCTCTGCCCATGTTTTTCAGCAAAGGCTTTGCCAAAGATCTAACGCCATTTATCGAGAAAGAGGATCCTGGTTTCTTGGAGGCATGGTATCCTTTACCCATCGATTTGATGCAGTACGAAGGGAAAGTCCAGGCTATGCCCGGTGATTATATGACGATGGTATTGTTTTACAATACGGAAATGTTTAAGGCAGCAGGGTTGGATCCAAACGCGCCACCAAAAACCTGGGATGATTTTCTCGAATATGCCAAAAAATTAACCCGAGACACCGACGGTGACGGAAAAGTTGACCAATGGGGATTCGGTACGGTCGGTGCTAAGAGCCCAGGCTTTTCCTTGAGATTCGGTCCTTTTCTATGGAGTTTTGGAGGAGACTACCTAACTCCTGATATGAAAAGGTCCGCCCTTGATTCGTCAGAAGCGAGGGAGGCCTTTAAGTTCTTTGTTGAGCTTTATACAAAGCATAAGGTCGTCCCCCCGGGGTTGACAGCCATGAATCCTCAAGAGGTGCGGACGCAACTTGCGCAGAAAAAGGTAGCGATGATCATGGGCTCAGGCTGGACCCCGCCCATTGTCAACAAAATTAATCCTGATCTGAAGGCCTTTGAGGTCCTAAAAGCGGCCCCGGCTCCGATGAAGAGAAAACAGGCAACCGCCATTTGGTTGAGTTCTTGGGTCATGAGCCCGAACACGAAGCACCCCGATGAGGCCTGGGAGTTGTTGAAGTTCGTCACGAGCAAGGAGATGGAGCTGAAATGGTTTGTGGACAATCGTGTGACGTCCTCTCGAAAGGATGTGAGCGGCGTTGCTCCGGAAATTCTGAATGACAAATTCGCCAGTGTTCTGGCGTCCCAGCTCCCCTATGGAAAAGTCGAGCCCCAGATAAAACAATGGCCTGAAATCATGGATACCTTTACTACTTCTCTTCAGGAAGCGATTGTAGGGATGAAAACACCCGAGAAAGCTTTGGCTGAAGCCCACGAGAGGATCAACGCTATTCTGGCCAGGTAAACCCTGATGTTGCAAAAGCCGAGGATGCTGCTCTTAAGATCCCGTATCAGCGGGGAGATCCAAGGGGTCAAGGGCGAAGCTGTACGAGTGTACCGGGAACCCTTGACAACGAAGGAGATGCGGTATCATCGGCTTTCCTGGAGGGTAAAAGAACAGGGCGAATATCTATTACTTACAGGGACTACCCAAGGGTGACTTCTAGGATCACTTGCAAAGAACCTGACGTCTTTTGTGATGCCTATCTTTTGATCCCTATCGCCCTGTTTTTTGTGCGACGTTAGGGCAGAGTCTCCACAGATAAACAAGTCTAAAGTACCGGCAAAGGGAGCAGGGGACTGCTCCCTTTGCCCGGAGGGTAGCTTAGTGAGCTGAAAGATGCGGATCAAAGACCGCCACATGTGGACGTTTTTTGTATTCCCGGGCATCTTGATGCTCGTGTTGGTTTTGGGTTTCCCTGCCATTACAAGCCTTTCGTACAGCATTAAGGCTGAGCAAGCCGCTGAGGGGTACACCCTTTCCCAGTACAGGAGCCTTCTGAAAGATCCTTTTTTTAAGACGACATTCTGGAACACAGGAATCTTCGTGTCCCTGAGTGTCGCCGCCCATATGATCCTCGGGCTGGCTGTCGCGTTGGTGCTGAATAGTGCCCTGCCCGCAAAGCCAATATTTCGTTTGATCACTTTACTCCCCTGGGTTGTGCCCGATGTGGTGGCCGGGATCATCTGGAAATGGATGTTTGATCCTATTTACGGCGCCATCAACGATCTTCTCCTGAAAAGCGGGCTGATTCAGTCGCCTGTGGAGTGGCTGTCAAATCCAAAGTTGGCCTTGTTTAGCGTCATTCTTGTTAATCTCTGGCGAGGCTTCCCCTTTGTGATGCTGATCCTTTTGGCAGGACTTCAGGCTATTCCCCGGGAACTCTACGAGGCTGCAGCCATTGACGGCGCTTCCAAGCCGAGGACCTTCTTTCACATCACCATTCCGGGGCTGAGAAAAATGATTGTTGTTGCGTTAGCATTGGATATTGTTTGGGAGGTCAGGCGCTTCGGCCTTATTCAGGCCATGACCCAGGGCGGACCCGGCATCTTAACGGAGGTCCTTTCCACTTACACGTACAAACAGTATTTTCAATTCTTCCGTTTCGAGTATGCCTCTGCAATCTCTGTGGTCATGTCCGCTGCTCTTTTGTTGGTGAGTCTTCCCTATATCTGGATGATCAGTCAGGAAGAATAACGGCGATGAAAGATTCCTCTCTTATCATTAAAGATGCTCTTTATAAAACGATCTTCTGGATCTTCTTAGTCGCCGTGTGTGCTTACTGCCTGGTTCCGTTTGCATGGATGCTTTCAACGTCTCTCAAAACAGAGGCGGAGGCCTTCCGAATCCCTCCGACATGGATTCCCTTAGAACCCACCACAGATAGCTACATAGGCATTTGGGTGAGGAAGAACTTTGGGATTTATTTCTTTAACAGCACAGTGATTTCATTGGCCACAGCCGTGCTGTCCACCTTTTTTGGTGCTCTGGCCGGCTACGGATTTTCGAGATTCTTTTTCAAGGGCCGGCGCTTCCTGATCGGCTTCTTTCTCTCCACCCAAATGTTGCCCGGCGTTCTTCTTGTGGGCCCTTATTTCAAGATTCTCAGCAAAGTCGGGCTCTACGACACCCGCAGCGGGTTGATTATAGCGTTTCTGACCATATGTCTTCCCTTTTCGACCTGGATGATGAAAGGCTTCATTGATAAGGTGCCGGACGAACTCGACCAGTCTGCGATGGTTGACGGATGCTCCAGGATAGGGATTTTCTTCAGGATTATCCTCCCTGTGATAGCCCCTGGTATGGTGGCCACGATCCTTTTTGCCTTTCTCCTTGCATGGGGAGACCTTCTCTGGGCGTTGTGTCTCACCAGCAGTGAACCCATGATTACGGTGACCCTAGGTATTGCCAGGACCGTTGGAGAGTTCAGGATTATTTGGCCCATGTTGATGGCCGGCTCCCTTGTCGGTGGCATGCCGGCTATTATCCTCTATATCTTTTTGCAGCGGCTCCTGGTTCAGGGTTTGACAGCAGGGGCTGTCAAAGAATGATGATGTTCCAAGAAGGGAGAGCTTTATGACACTCAAAGGCCGGGTTGCACTCGTAACAGGAGCGAGAAGGGGTATCGGTAAGGCTATAGCCTCGGCTTTTGCACGGGAAAAGGTGCATTTGGTGCTTAATGATATCTGCCCGAAAGATGAACTGGCAGAAGTTGCGGAGGAGATTTCTGCCGGCGGCATTCAAATCGTCGCCGTACAGGCCGATGTGAGCCAGTATGGCCAAGTTCAGAAGATGATTGCCCAGGTTGAACAGGCTTTCCATAGGCTGGATATTCTGGTCAACAATGCGGGTATTATTCGAAGGGGCACCATTGAGA
>JASFTV010000301.1:0-4691 GCA_050050615.1 Desulfobacteraceae bacterium | reverse complement strand
AAAGAATTCGCTTATGAGCTGAAACAAGAAAGGCAATGGCACATCATAAGACAAGGGTGACAATGAGTTGGAAGCTAGGGGTAAGAAAAAGGGCATCTATGCCGGAGAAGATGCCCTTGAAAAGCCCTTCGTGTTTAAGATTAGATCTTTGTGACGTTTCTGGCCTGAGGCCCTCGTTCCGTCTCCTCTATTTCAAAACTTACATGATCTCCTTCAGCAAGGCTCTTGTACCCTGTCATGTTGATGGATGAGAAGTGGACAAACAAATCTTGACCCTCTTCCTGCTTTATGAAACCATACCCTTTCCTTGCATCAAACCATTTCACAATACCCTCTGCCAAAACGTGACCTCCTTTCAAGACTTTCTATCACGGTCCCATGCCTCAGGTCGCCACTCTGGCAAAGGGAACAGTCCTTCAGAGCGATACCGACCCACAGATAAAGCTGGGCCCATAAGGCTTAGTAGCATAAGCCATCATTCTGTCACACGTCAAGTGAAAAGAGCCGAAAAGGCTCTAAGTTCGAGGGGCAGCACGCTTTCGTCATTTCGCCTCCTCCGGCAGATATCTCTCCACCTTGGCCCCTTTTTTCAGCTCCTTTAGGTAAACGGCTTTCTTTCTCCTTACGCTTTGCCCCAGGAGATATTGCTCAATCTTCCCTTCGACCTCCTCGTAAGCCATTAGCCCTTCAGCTTTCTTATCCTTAACCATAATGAGATGATACCCAAATTTGGTTTCAACGATATCACTCACCAGGCCGGGTTCCAAGGCGAATGCAGCATCTTCAAATGGTTTCAACATTTTCCCTCTGCCAAAGTACCCCAGATCGCCTCCCCTAGCGGCGCTCGGACATTGAGAGAACTCTTTTGCAAGGACTGCAAAATCTTCCCCTTTTTCGAGCCTTTGCCGGATGCTCGCCAGTTTCTTACGGGCTTCATCCTTTTGGGAGGCATCCATGTTGGGATCGATTCTGATCAGGATATGGCTGGCTCGTACCTGTTCCGGCTGTTTGAAAAACTCCTGGTGGCCATCGTAGAAGGATTTCAAATCCGTTTCAGAAATTCTTATCTTTTTTACAAATTCCTCCTCGATGAACTTTTCAATGGACAGAGCCCGTTTCATCTGTAATCTTAAACTGTCCCTGGTAAGATTCATTTCGCTCATGGCACTGTTGAATTGCTCTTCGCTGGAAAATCTTTTTCTCAGGGTGTCCAACCGATCATCAATGGTTGCTTCCTCAACTTTGATTCCCTTGACCTGGCTTTCCTGATAGAGCAACTCCTGTTCGATAAGACCTTCAAGAACTCTCTTCCTGGCTTCCGAAACCTTATCCGGGCTGATGACCTTCCCCTTGCTTAGAAGCCTTTGCTCCAGCACATACATCCCCCTCTCCACATCTTCTTGAGCAATGACTATTCCGTTAACCAGGGCTGCTTTACGCTTTGTAGACTTTCCACTTTTTGCCCATCCTGAGGAAGCACCCCCTGCTAGAAACAGGATCGCTAATAGCGATATGGTCCACCTCGCAGCTCTTCTATGCATGAATTTCACCTCTCATGGGAAAAGAAAAAGCCTCCACAGGGCTTTAAGTTTCCGAGGAGCAGGTTCGAATTCCTGGGAGGCTTATTTACCTGAAGCTTTCAGAGTATTAGAGAATGTAGCTTCAAGAAAATTATAGCATTTTTCAGGAACCTGGGCAAGCGATATCCAGGCGTGCATAGGCCTTCCGCATCATGCAGATTGTGTCCAAGGGTTTTCTCTCTTAGAAGAATGAGAGGGGGGATAGTGGCCATCCCTTGGGATTTTGACACCCCGATGCTCCGACGGCCGCCGTCGAACGTTTCATGACCTCCGTCTCACTTGCCCTTGAACTTAGGAGGCCTCTTTTCCACGAAGGCCTTAAACGCTTCCGTGAGGTCTTCCGAGGGTAGGAGAGCTGCATTCTTCTGGGCAACATATTCCAGGCCGGGATAGACGCCATGGTCGCGGCTATAATTGATCACCTCTTTGACCCCTTGTACGGCCAGAGGAGAGCATTCGGCAATCTCCAAGGCGACCTTCCTTGCCTCTTGATAGAGCGTCTGCCTGTCTTCAAATAGACGCGTGATAAAACCCATCTTCAAGGCTTCATCCGCTGAGAAGTTTCTCCCTGTCAAAGCCAGTTCGCGGAACCATCCCTGTCCGATGATGTACGGCAGGCGCTGAAGGGTGCCCAAGTCAGCAATGATCGCGATCCTGGTCTCCCGAATGGCAAATACAGCGTCGCGGCTGGCCATACGGATATCACAAGCGCTTAGGAGATCCACGCCTCCACCAATACAATGGCTATGCACGGCAGCGATAACGGGCTTGCGGCATCTTTCAATCGTGTTCATACTATCCTGGAGCTGCACGATTTTGTTTCTAAGCTCCTCGCGAAATGCGGCACCCTCTCCCTGGAGCAAAGTTCCCATCGCAAAAAGATCGATCCCTGCGGTAAAGCTTTCACCTTCCGCCTTGACGATGACCACCCGGACCTCTGGGTCTTGGTCAAAGCCTGTAAAATGCTGGATGAGACCTTGAAAAAACTCAAGGTTCATGCTGTTTCGCTTCTCAGGACGGTCAAAGGTCAACCAGGCAATGTTCCCATCCTTTGCAACTTTGAACAGGTTTTTGTCGCTCATGAACACCCTCCTTTTCTGAGCTGTGGAGCCCCACGCGCAAGCACGTGGCACCTCCATCTTCTTCGGCGGAACCCGGCCGAAGCATATCCGCCTTCGCCCCAATAGGGCTACGGCGGATTACCCTGTCTCGCATTCATCCACGGCCAGGCCCATGGCTTTCTGCGTAGGCGGGTCAACTCTTAGCCGTAGACTGTCACCTATATGAAAAACCTTGTGAGCGAATCTGTGTTCGTGCCTTCTCCTCTTCTCAGGGACGAAGCTGCCTCTTTTAACTCTCAGCCAAACGATTCACGATATCTGTGGCTTCGGTGATGATGCTATCGAACAGTTCCTTGACTGTAGGGATATCATGGGCGAGCCCAACAGCTTGACCGCAGGAAATCACCCCAACGTCCAGCTCCCCATGTTCATACATCGCCTTCGCCTTATCGCCAGCAACCACGGTCAGGATTTCTGGCAAATTAGCCTGAGAAGCCTCAAGTTCTGCGCATTTCTTGGCCGCCGTATTGACCCAGACCCTGTGTGTGGCTCCTATGGAACGCATGATCAACATGGTGTCCAGCTCGCTTGCCTGTACCAGTGCCTGCTTCAGCTTCTCATGGATGGGCGCCTCTTGGCTGGCGAGGAGCCGAGTGCCAATAATGACACCTTGAGCCCCCAAGGCAAGGGCAGCAAGAAACCCACGCCCGTCCGCGATACCGCCTCCGCCAATCACCGGGACTTCAACAGCCTCGACAACTTTAGGCACCAGGACCATTGTGCCAATATCCAGTTTGCCGGTCGCACCTCCATTCTCATATCCCACGACCGTGATAATATCCGCGCCCATGTCCTGAACCTTAAGGGCATAGCGGACCCCGACACACTTGTGAATCCAGATCATGCCCGCTTCTTTGAACCGGGCACACAAAGCCTCTGGGGCGGAGTGTCCCGATGTCTCAACAATCTTAACCCCCTTATCAATCAATACATCCAAGTAATCGTTGTTGTCGATGGGCCGCATCATGGGGAAAAGATTCAGATTCACGGCAAACGGTTCATCGGTAAGCTCCCGAATCTGGTCGACCGCCTCAGCAAATGCTTCCCGACTTTGGTAAATGGCAGAGGCCAGGACACCAAGGCCTCCGGCGTTGGAAATCGCTGCGGTGAACTCCGGCGTTGTGATCCACATCATGGTTCCCCCGACAATAGGGTATCTGATGCCTAACATCTCTGTGATTTTTGTTTGGAACATGTTTGACCTCCGTGTTTGTGAATGTAATCGGACCCCGCTTTGTGACCCACAGAGTATATGCCCACGGCCATGACGTGTCAAACATTCCTCCTACACCTAGCGAAGCTTCGCCTCAAACCGATCCATCCTCCGTAGCAAGCTACTGCGGAGGACGGACGAGGGGGCTGCTCAGGATGGCCTCTCCCCTCACCTTAAGAAACCCTGGCCCAGACCTGTCACTAACCGAGATATTTTGCCTGGTCAAATTGCCTCATAGCAGAGAGACAATTGACGGGCTCGTGCTATCGCGCCAGGGCGGGCTTGACATTAATCCGCCCTCGGCGGATAAATGCTAAGATCTTTGCCTATGAAGACGGCTAGTATGGCGTCTCGCGATTAACTCGAATATATCCGAATCACTACTGGGAGCCTCATTTCATCAAAAAAAAGCCTCCCCAGTATTTGGGGAGGCTTTAGCGCTCCTGTTTCGGGTACCCTTTCGGGTTCTCTATCCGCCTTACTGGCCGAAGGGGAGGCCTTTAATAAGGCCTTTAACCTTTTCTTCCAATTCTTCCAAAGGCTTTTCCTCGCCCTCTTTGGCGCTTTCCCCCTTGATCATTTCTTTCAATGCGGATGGCTTTGGGAATCCTTCCTTGAGACTCTTATCGAAAATCCCCTTCAGATCGGGACGAAACTTCGGGGAGGTGAACGTTCCACTGACAAGCACCGGAACACTGATGCCAGCGCGCTCCTTGGTATCCTCCTGGCCTTTGAGGGTGGCGACAAATTTGGGGTCCACGCGGAAGTCCAACGTCT
>JASFTV010000300.1:0-4710 GCA_050050615.1 Desulfobacteraceae bacterium | reverse complement strand
CCAGGATTTTCGGAACAGGGTCCTAGCCCTGGGCGGATATGATCCATCCAGAAGCGGTGAGTTTTGGATGGAGATAGGGTAGGAAATCGTCATTAGTGATTGGTCATTAGTCATTTGTGATTAGGGATTTGCAAGAGCAGTTACTGAGGAGTGGTCTGGTAGAGCGTTTCCTTTTGAACATGTCATTTCGACCCCTTCGATACACTCAGAGCCTGCCCTGCCTCTGGCCCTGAGTTCACCGAAGGGAGCCTGTCGAGGGGATAAACTCCGTGAAGCAATCTCACAATAGGGTGCAAAGTCAAGGAGATTGCCACGTCGCTTCGCTCCTCGCAATGACGTGGAGAGTTGTTTTTCAAAGGCCTCATTTCAACGCGTTGCGGGCGGGTGAGGCCCGCCCGCCATCGCGAGCCGCTCAGGCGAGGCGGACGGGCCTCCCAGCCCCGCTATAGGGCAGGGGGATCTTTGACGGAGATTTCAGAAAAGGCGTCTTCACTCCTGTGACGGGTAAGGGAGTGTCTCAATAGTAAGATGATATAGAATCGCTGGGTTTCCGGGAGCCAAAAGGAGGTTGGATATGGTATCCCTTCGCTTGAGATCAAGACACTGGATTGTGGATGAGATAGGGGATATTATCATAGGAGAGGGTCGCAAAGAGATCCTGGAACACATAGAGGAGACAGGATCCATAAATCAGACGGCCAAGATCATGAGAATGTCCTATAAAGGCGTCTGGAGCAAGATTAAGGCGACGGAACAGACCATGAAAATTAAGCTCGTCGAAACAAACAAGAAACGAGGGTCCCATTTGACGAAGGAGGGAAAAGCGCTCCTCCAGAAGTATGATCTATTGAAGAAAGAATGTCTCAAGGCGGACGACAAGATATTCAAAGCCATTTTCAAATAGCCAGGACTTACGGATCGATAATACAAGCACACCGCAAATAATCCTTGCAAGGTGTGGGAGGGTGTTATTAAAATAGTAAGTAAAGGCAAAGCGATGCCTAATATGAGGAAACGGTGATGAACATGTTAACAACATCTGACATGATTTTGCTTCCAGGTGCTATCTCTTTGGAGAGGGCATTCGGCAGCGATATTCTGCAAATGGTAGTCCATGCGGGTATGGTGGTTAAGGTCGTGCTCTTGATTCTCTTTCTCTTTTCCATCATCTCATGGACCATCATTTTCATGAAATGGAGACTCTTCCGCAAAGCAAGGGAGGAAGACGCCTTTTTCTTTGATATTTTTTGGGAAAGCACAGCATTCAATAAGATCTATAGTGAATGTGAGGATCTTATATTCAGCCCTGTTGCTCAGCTTTTTAGGGCCGGCTATTCTGAAGTTGTGCGGATGAGGAAAATCCAGAATCCAACTGCGACGAAAGAAGCTAACAACGGGGTCCCGCCCCTGATGGACGTGGTGGAAAGGTCTCTTAAAAAGACGGCCATTGACCAGAGCAACAGGCTGGAGAGAGCATTGTCCTTTCTGGCCACGACGGGAAACACAACGCCCTTTATCGGCCTTTTCGGGACCGTTTGGGGGATCATGGAGTCTTTTAGAGGCATTGGTTTGAAAGGGTCCGCCAATTTGGCCGTTGTGGCCCCGGGGATCTCCGAGGCGCTTATTGCGACGGCAGCCGGGCTGGCTGCAGCTATCCCTGCTGTGGTCGCCTTCAACTATTTTAATAACAAAGTCATGGTCTTCAGATCCGAGATGGACCTCTTCTCTGCTGATTTCCTGAGCCTGGTTGAAAGGCACATTGTCAAGAAAAGTATGGTTTCCAGAGAAGGCTAGATGGCAATAGGGAGGAAATCGAGACGATCATGAACACTTGGGGAAACAGCAAAAAGTTTATGTCCGACATCAACGTGACGCCCCTGGTGGATGTCATGCTTGTATTGCTGATTATTTTCATGGTGACCGCTCCCATGATGATGCAGGGCGTGGATGTCAATCTCCCGCAGACCACGACCAAACATATCAAGACAAAAGAAGATCCCTTGATTTTGACAGTGAACAAAAAAGGGGAGATATTTTTGGAGGATCACAAGATCAAGCTTGAAGACCTAGAAACGAAGATGAAAACAATCTTCAAGTACCGCAGAGACAAAGAGGTGCTTTTGAGGGCAGACAAGGCCCTTTCCTATGGATTTGTGGTCAAGGTGATGGCTGGCGTGAAGAGGGCAGGTATCACCAGACTGGGGATGGTCACCGAGCCATTGGATTGATGAGGGCGGGGTTGACTGTCAAAAGGGCGTCGGTCTTCAACGGGTTTGCAAGATTCTGGGGAACTTTTGCACTTCAGGTGCTTCGCTTATGACAGCCACATCGGCAAAGCAGAATTCAAAGGGCTTCATGGAGATGAAATGGAGTCCCATGGTGGTAGTATCCGCTCTTTTTCACTTGGCCATTTTTGCCACCCTCCTTTTTGTGCCCGAGTCGCTTCCCACCACAAGATTCTATGACGGCGTCGTCTATGAGGTGGATCTTGTGGAACTGCCGGCTGGAGAGGCTCCAAAAGAGGCCAGCCGGACGGTTTCAAAAAGCAAGAAGGCGGCCAAAACAGTTACAAAAAAGGAGACCACGGCCAAGCGAATCCAGCCTGTGAAAAAGAAGGAAAAACCTCTTGTGATCGCTAAACGGACCGTTGACAAGCCGACGTCGTCCGTCAAAAAACCAAAGCTTTCTGGCTCTGAGCTTATTGACCGGGCCGTCTCCAAAATAGAAAGAGAGGTCAAATCCGAAGAACATGTGGATAAGGCCATTTCCAAATTGGAGGACGAGTTAAGCGAGCCCAGTGAGCCGGCTCCGAGCCCAAGACCGAGGCGAAGCCGATCCTTTGGTGGTGTCGGCGGGACCGCCATTCAGATTTATCAAATGGAAGTGGAAGGCTGGGTCAAGAGCAACTGGTCCTATCCGGTTGCCATGGACAGCGCAAAAGATTTGGAGGCCATCGTGGTGGTCACGGTCAAGAGGGACGGCACCATCCTGGAGACCCGTTTTGAAAAAGAGTCATCAAGCGGCATCTTTAATCAATCGGTCTTAAAGGCGATTGAACGCTCAGATCCCTTGCCCCCCTTCCCGGAAAGCTATAGAAAAGATCATGATGAAATCGAGATTCACTTCAATCTCAAAGAGCTTGAAGACGCTTAACCATTTGTTTTTGTTGGTGCTTCTGTTCTTTGCCCAGCTTTTTTTACCCAGTCTAGGCTTCGGAAGAATCTACATAGACATTAACGCGCCTTCTGTACAAAAAATCAAGATCGCTATCCCTGATTTCAAGGATGCTTCAAAAGAGAGCGAACGTCCTGAGTTGGCCTCGGCTCTGCCAGAGGTCGTGTCCAATGACCTTGACCTCAGCGGCTATTTCAGCCCAATGGACAAGGCCGCCTTCTTGGCTGATGATACCGAAGCATTAACCCGTGAAGAGATCCGGTTCAAGGACTGGAGCGTCATCGGGACGGATCTTCTCCTGAAAGGCGCATACACTTGTATAGGTCAGAGCGTTGAGGTGGATGTCAGATTATACGATGTCTTCTGGGGCCGACAGATTCTTGGAAAGAGGTTCCTGGGAAAACTGGACCAATACCGGACCCTGATGCACCGCATTGGAAACGAGATTATTTATCGATTGACCGGTTATAAAGGGATATTCCTCACCCGATTGGCCTTCGTGGGCACGGCAACAGGGCATAAAGAGATCTATGCATGCGATTATGATGGTCATAATGTAAAGCAGATCACCTCCGACAAAAGCATCGCTCTACTCCCCAGATGGTCCCCCCAGGGCGATAAGATATTTTATAACTCTTACAAAAATGGAAAAGGGCCCGTGCTTTACATGAGAGATATGGTCTCGGGCAAGATCAGGATGGTTTCAGCCAGAAAGGGCCTGAATATTGGTGCAACCTGGGCGCCTGACGGCAAAAGTGCGGCACTGACCCTTAGCCACGGGGAGAACCCGGATATTTACAGGATTGACCTCCGTGGTAGGATTTTGAAGCGCTTGACCAATCAGTGGGGCATTAATGTCTCACCGGCATTTTCACCGGACGGTACCAAAATAGCCTTTGTCTCCAACAGGTCAGGGTCCCCTCAGATCTATGTGCGAGATTTGGAAACAGGAACGGAGCGGCGGGTAAGTTTCGAAGGGAACTACAACACCTCCCCAGCTTGGTCGCGTCTGAATCGCATTGTGTTTTCGGGGGGGGAAGAAGGGGATCGGAATATCTATAGCCTGAACGCCGATGGAAGCAATCTTCGGAGATTGACCAAAAATCAGCGCAATAATGAGGACCCGTGCTGGTCCCCTGATGGCAGATATATCGCGTTCTCCTCGAACAGGGATGGCGTTTATCAGCTATACATTATGAATGCTAATGGGCAAAACCAGAGAAAGATCACCTCTTTAAAAGGAGAACAGACTTCGCCGTCTTGGTCACCCTAACCCGTTTCCATCCAGAAATGGCGTCATGGCGCGACATCATTTGAGCCTGAATTTCCTTTTGCTGCGCCACTAAAAAATTAGTAACGTTCAAAAGTATTGGCATGGACTATCATCTCTGCCGCAAACCCATTTCCGGGCCATGACCATTTTTCTCAAGGGGATCTCTAAGGTGCTTGGTGGTGGTGCCCAAAAATTCGAGGTTTAACAAGCTCATCGGAGATTCCCAGGTATACAGGGGCGTAAACCCCGAATTTTTGGCCACT
>JASFTV010000299.1:0-4733 GCA_050050615.1 Desulfobacteraceae bacterium | reverse complement strand
CTCCGCCCGCCCTCGCTGCCCCCTTTTGCATAGCCCTTGCCGCATTCCCTTCGTTTTTGAAAAGAGACCCCCATGGCTCGCACGAAGCACCGATTCGTTTTTGGACAAGAATGGTTTGGCCCCTTTCCTCAAATTCAGCAGGCGGTGCGTGTAATCATCCCAGTGGGGTTTCCATTCTGTTCCCTATATCATCCCATAACCACCATCAACACATAGGAGCTGGCCTGTAATATAGCTCGCCTCGTCTGAAGCCAGAAAAATAAAGGCGGGTGATATGTCATCAGGCTCGGCAAATCGCTTGAGCAGTATTCTGTTCATGTAGATTTCCTTGAGCTTCTCATCGGTGGTTATCTTCTCTGACATGTCCGTCGTCACAATACCCAGGGATATGACATTCACACAGATGTTGTAGCGAGCCAATTCACGGGCCATGGATTTTGTCATGCTGATGACCCCACCCTTGGCCGCACTGTAGTTGATCTGACCCACGGTCCCCACCAACCCTGCTACCGAAGTCACATTAATGATCTTACCGCGCTTTTTCTCTTTCATCTGCTGAGCCGCCGCCTGAGCGCACAAAAACGCGCCTTTCAAGTGAATGTCGACCACATCATCCCACTGCTCTTCGGTCATTTTCAACATCATGGCAGGGCGGGTAAAGCCAGCATTATTCACGAGAATGTCGAGACCCCCGAATTTACCCGTCACCGCATTGACCAGGATTTCAGCTTCAGCCTTCTTGGCCACATCGGCCTTAACAGCTTTCGACTGTCCGCCCATTTTCTGGATGGCTTCAACGACTTCTTTAGCCGCTTTCTCGTTTGATGTGTAGTTCACGAGGACCTTAGCACCCTCTCGGGCATACGCAAGGGCCACAGCCCTCCCCACACCCCGACTGCTTCCCGTGACTAGGGCAATTTTTTCTTTAAGTCTCATACGTTACCTCTTTTCTAGGACTGAGACAGAAAAAAACCAAAGAGATTGAAACGCCGTGCAAATAATCACATTGTAGTTACAATATAGTTATTCGCGACAATTTAAAAAAACCGATATGGCATGTCAAGAAAAATCGAAAACAAAGTCCATGACGCAAGACAAAAAAGCGACCTTGTCAATGTTCTGTTTGTATTCCTTACTAAGGTGAAGCGCCCCCGTCCAAAGGAGGGGGACAACCTGCGCCGCCGAAGTAGCCGAACCAAGGTGCGGCTACGCAGGTCGGCTCCGCGTGAAGGTGCCTGAAATTGAGTTGAATAAAATGGAATTTTTGCTAATATTTACCAGCAGTGCCCAGTTAGAATTTTTCAAATATTGGGTACGCTACCCTCTCACGCCTTAGACGGGGCCTCGAAAAAAAGCATGGCCGAATCTCATAGGCGGCTGGAATGAAAACGGTAAGAAAGTCACCGCTCTTTAAGAATCTCGACGAGAACGAGATAGAGGAGATTCTCAATATTACAAGAGAACGTCGCTTTCAAAAGAACGATATCATCATGCAGGAGGGCGATGAAGGTGACACCATGTATATGGTTCTAACGGGCGAGGTGGGGGTATCCAAAACCCTCACCATGAAGTTCGGTGATGATGATTACAGGAGAACGGAGAAAGTATTGACCCATCTCCGAGCTCAAGATCGTGTCATTTTTGGTGAGATGGCCTTGATCTGTCAAGATAACCGTTCTGCTTCAATCTTGGCCAAGAGCGATTGTGTCCTGCTTGAGATAAAGAGGGATGATTTCATGAGGCTGACTGAGAACAAGGCCGAATTGGGCGTGAAAATCTTGCTCAATCTCGCGGAATTATTGATCGGCAGGCTAAAGCAATCCAGCCAGGATGTGACAAGATTGACCACTGCCTTGTCTATAGCACTGAGCAAATGAAGAAAACCCTTTACCTAAGTTTCGTCATCCTATCCGGCTTAAGCGCCTGTGCCCGTCCTCAATACGTCGTCAAAACCGCTCCGCCACCCCCATCACGGGTGATCGTCCTTCCTGAAATTGAAAAAGGCAAAATCCCCAAGTCTTATGTGATTAATGGAAAGCGCTACTACCCGTTGCCTGATTCACATGGATTTGTGCAGTATGGTAAGGCTTCGTGGTACGGTAAGAAGTTCCATGGACGGCCAACAGCCAACGGCGAAATATTTGACATGCATGCAAAAAGTGCAGCACACAAGACCCTTCCTCTGGCTACCCTGGTCAAGGTGATCAATCTCTCGAATAAGAAATATACCATAGTCCGGGTAAACGACCGGGGTCCTTTCGTGAAGGGCAGAATTATCGACCTTTCATACGCGGCCGCCAAAGAGATCGATCTGGTAGGCCCGGGGCTGGCTGACGTGAAGATAGTCGCC
This sequence comes from Desulfobacteraceae bacterium, assembly GCA_050050615.1. Taxonomy (GTDB): domain Bacteria; phylum Desulfobacterota; class DSM-4660; order Desulfatiglandales; family HGW-15; genus JASFTV01. The sequence continues at coordinate 2,383 of JASFTV010000299.1, read as the reverse complement.
CTTGGCAAGGAAACGGGAACGTTGAAAGCAGAAGGGACATCCAGGCCGCTTGTAGAACTACCGGATTTCAAACGAGGCGAATTTACGATTCAGGTCGCCGCCTTTGAAAGCAAGCGAAATGCGCTCAGGCTTGCCCAGCGTCTGAAAGTGATCTATCAGTATGTCAATGTGAGCGTATACGTGGATGAAGAGAAGAAGACGCTTTACAGGGTACACGTTTCTAAGTCAAACACCTTGTCTGATGCCGGGGAGATCGAGAAAAGTCTTGAAGATATGGGTTTTATGGACGCCTTTATTGTGAGGATTTAGGGCCTTCGTTAATCTTCTTTCTCAGAACACCAGACGTTCTGAAAATGACGACCCTTCTTGCTCTTAGGTGGAGATCCTCTGTGGTCTGAGGGTTTCTCCCTCTCCTGGCTGCTTTCTCCTTTATCACGAATTTACCAAAACCACTGATGAGGAGATTTTCCCCGCCTTCGAGGGTCCGCTTCATAATCTCAAAAAGCCTTTCCACGGCGCTTCGAGATTGTGCTTTGCTGAGCCCAACATTATGATAGATATCATTAATGATCTTCTCTTTCGTCAAAGACATCTCTGAACCCCTTCCTCATCTTCCCTATTCGATATGGCTTGGCTATCCCGATTTTTTGAGCGAATACTATGGATTATGGCGGACTTGGTGTCAAGCTTTTTTTGACCTCAATTTCACAGTGGGACCTGAAAATCGTTCTTAAGCCTGTCACGCCGATGGCCTCAAGATGCCTCACAGCACATCCGGATCGCCTTACAAAATCCGGATTCAATATCCGAATTTTTCTTTCAACATCTTTGCAACGACTGCGGGCACCAGTCCACTCACATCGCCACCCAGGCTTGCTGCCTCCTTGATGATCGTAGAGCTGGTATAAAACCATTTGTAATCTGTCATCAAGAATATGGATTGAACCTCCCGGTTCAATTTTCGGTTCATGAGGGCCATTTGGAACTCATATTCGAAATCCGATAACGCCCTTAGGCCTCGTATAACCACGTTCGTTTTCTTTTTGACCACATAGTCCACCAGCAACCCATCAAAGATGTCAATCTCGATCTTGGGCTGATCCTTCAGAACCTCCTTGATCATATAGATTCTTTCCTCCATGGTGAAGAGAGGAACTTTTTGGGGATTATTAAGTATGGCAATTATCAATTTATCAAATATTTTTAAAGCCCTAGCCAGGATACTTAGGTGACCGTTGGTGATTGGATCAAAGGTTCCCGGATACACAACGACCTTTTGTTTCTTGCTCATTTGTCATCCTCACAGTTGAATATGTTTATCTTGGTTTCTCCGTAGGTCCTGGCTTTGACCATTTGGAGCTTTCCTATTGTAGCAGGCAGCATTTCAGTCTTTGATAACTCAGCCACAACGATTGATTGTGATGAAAGGAGTCTCCTCTCAGAGATTTCCCCCAGAAGGGGAGGTATCCATCCCTTCCCATAGGGCGGATCAATGAAGACGAGATCAATCTCTTCTTTAAACAGTGCGCTTCTCCTTGGCAAACCCTTGGTCAAATCCTTCCTCAGTATGAAACCCTTAAGATCAAGCCCGCATCTTCTCAAGTTTCTCTTGATAAGCCCGATGGACTTTGGCGAGCTGTCAATGAATAGAGCCCATGAAGCACCGCGGCTGAGAGCCTCGATACCCAAACTGCCGGTGCCCGCAAAGAGATCTAAGACCCTCGCGCCGGAGAAATCCTGGCCAATCAGATTGAAGATCGACTCCCGCACCAAATCAGACGTGGGTCTTATGTCCAGTCCTTTCAGTGACGCCAGTTGTCGGCCTTTTATCAGCCCTCCCGTTATTCTCATAGCTCACAGATTGCCCCACAGAGAAAAGCACTGTGGGATCCAAAATGCTCTCAGATTGCCGTGCCTTGATGAAAGGGATTCATGCGGGCCATAAAACGATCATGTCAACCGAGTTACGGGGTATAAACCGCCTGGATTTTCAAATAGCAGGAACCTGGTACAGAAGCATGCCAAGCGATCATTTTGAACCAGCCGTCTTCATAGGCAAAGATCTTGACATTTATCCGCCGAGGGCGGATTAATGTCAAGCCCGCCCTGGTGCGATAGCACGAGCCCGTCAATTGTCTCTCTGCTATGAGGCAATTTGACCAGGCAAAATATCTCGGTTAGTGCCAGGTCTGGGCCAGGGTTTTTTAAGGTGAGGGGAGAGGCCATCCTGAGCAGACCCCTCGTCCGTCCTCCGCAGTAGCTTGCTACGGAGGATGGATCGGTTTGAGGCGAAGCTTCGCTAAGAATCAGACACACGACCAGCGTCTATCTGCTCAACACTCTCATGCTCGACCGTATTTCCTCGACTCAAAATACCCGACAT
>JASFTV010000298.1:0-4770 GCA_050050615.1 Desulfobacteraceae bacterium | reverse complement strand
CGGCATTCATCCCATTGCAACCGGCTCCATAGCCTACAACAAGTTTCTGCCGAAACTCATCCGAGGGTTTTTCTCCGGATGGAGTTTCTACTCGCCCCTTGAGGTGGGGCCGCGGAAGGAATGGGAAACCGTGTGGGAAGAAACCTACCGTGACTTCGTTGAGGATGATGGGGTTTTGAGGGCCTTTACCATCTGCCCAGGCTTTGACGATAGACACCTCACGTCAGAGGAGAGAAAGGGCAAAAGACGCAGACACATCCCGAGGAACGGTCTGAAGATTTATGAGCGCATGCAGAAGGCCGCCTTGAGCCTAAAGCCCGAACCGCATTATCTGCTCATAACCAGTTTCAATGAATTCCATGAGAACACCCATATCGAACCCTCCCGACGATTTGGAGATGCCTACCTGAGATCCACTCGCGCCTTTAGTAAAAAACTCCGTGCCCATGGCTCCTAGTAAGATCAGAATCTGGATTCAGTGGGCCGTGATTCGCTGGCAGAGCAGGCCGGTTCTCAAACAAATGCTGCGAGGTTTATGTCGGCTGGGAACCTGGAGAGTCGGTCGATTGCTTGCGGGTCTGACCGACGTGGTAGCCGTATACAGCCGTCATACGCATCCGAGGGAAGCATCCTTTGTCCCAGGGCACAGCGATCTGGACGCAACAGTGGTTCTCGCGGATGATGCCGCCCGGGATCCGGACCGCATCAGGGCCCTGTCAGAGACAATCGAGTCGTATAACCGGCTTCACTTCTACCTCAACCCCCAAGACGTGCGTATTATTTCAACCGCTGAACTGGATCGATATACGCGTCGCTTTCCCTCTCCCCATGAGATCCTATACACGCCCGATGATTGGCTTCTTCTCGCCGGGCGTGAGGTGCGCAAGGAAAAGGCCCGCCACCTCTCCCCGGACCAACTTCCCTGGCATCCGGAATTCAACAAGTGGTGGCAACACATCATGCAGGACTATCTTCTCGTCCCGAAGCCGGGCCTTGAAGATCAATACCTGCGGGTCTTTTTCCGGAGTGCCCTGAGACAGAAACTGCAATTCCTCGCTTCTTCGGGAAAAGAAATCCCCAAGCCGTGGGGCCATGTAAGTGACGACCTGGTGGTGGCCGCCTTCGAGGATGATGCCCCTTTACGGGAAAGGCTCTGTGAACTTGCAGGCCGAGATTTCTGGGCAAAGGACCCCCTGGGTACAAAAACGCGGATCCTCCAGGCCGTTTTTCAGTCCGCCAACCACTTTTTTCTAAATGATGCGCCTAACCCGGATTTGATTTGGGATGAGCCGGACGACCCTTCTGGGAGGGACGCCCATGCCAACGCCTACGACGCCCTTCATGGCGAACTCCGGAAGAATGCCGAACTGACGTCATTGTTGAGGGGCATTAAGGCTTACCCCATCCCCCATTTCCATCCCTATTTCTACCAAGTGGACTTGATCATATCTGATGACCTGCCGCCGGATCAGTTCCGTGATGTCTTTACAGCCCTCATCAGGGCCTTTAAAGGCAGGGAATTTCACATAGGCGATGACGGATTCTTTTTGACGGTCATGACCGAGACCCTGGCAAAGTCTCCTCTTGTCTATCTGGGATCGTCCTATCCTTTCCTACTCGACCACGTCCAACGATACGGAGAGGTGATACTCGGGCGGGAGTCCCGGGCCCCGAAAGGGTTCATGGGAAAGGAAGACATGGTCAAATGGTCCCGGATCTTCCTCCCATACTACGTGTTCAACCTCGGACAAAGGATCGAGTATTCCTCCCGGTCCCTCAACTTCTGCCAGTTGGCGAGTGTGCGGCTTTTTCTGGAGACAGATCAACGGGAAACCGACCCCACCGTCCTGCGACAGCTCTACCGGACCCATTTTAAAGAGGAGACACCTGATGAGAGACTCTGGAACTATGTTATGACGGACAAGCCCGGGCGGCAAAATCGTGTTCTCTACAGCGCGGCGACGATGCGTCTCATGGAAGAATGCAGGCGGGTGGAGGAACTGCTCCACGGGGGAAGGCGAAGGGGCGAGACCTAAGGGCACGCTGCCGACGCCATCTCTACAACGGATATTCGTACTTCTCGAGCGGGAGCTTCCACTCTTTTGCAAGCCACCGGTTTCCCTCCCGCGTCCTCTCAGCAATTCGATCCTGCCAGACTTTCGGTATATCCACCTTGAATCGGGGGCCCGTGCCGGGTTCGAAATAGGAACCAATTCCTATCATCCTCAGCCGTAGCCTTCGGGGGGCGAAGTGAAAACGCCATTTTTTGATAATGGATTGATCAATGCGTCGCAGCCTTTCCACCTGTTCTGACGTCCACCGAACGTTTTCCCGCTTCTCCCTGGTCAGAAGCACACCCTCCGACTCATCAATGCCGACCAACTCACATACTGACTTCACAAATACCGAAGGCTCCTCCTTTAGATCCTCAAAAAGGAAGACGGAGACTGCCTCCTTGCCGAATACATCGGCGTATATCTGTGTTGTTCTTGCATAGTCCAGGTGCGGGGCGATTTCTCCCAGGAAGCACTTCTCCAGCCATTGCTCAACAGTGAAGAAGTAAGAGTATCTTCCGAATAAATTCTTTCGATTAGCCCAATTCATGTTCTCTCTTCTGAGGATCTGAAAGTAGGCAGACTTCATCAAGTCAACGGGGTGCCTGATGGCAATAAAGACCCTGCAGGGGCCGAACACCCTCCGAAGGTTTTCAGCCCGTGCACGCCTCTTTTCCGGCACGTCCAGGGCAAGCGACTCCCAGGACCATATAGGCACTTTGCCCTGTTCCAGGTCCGGCCCCACGGATCTCTTGAAAAGCTCTTTGCATCCCGCAATGTTGGGATGAAAGATATCATCCCCCCACCCGATCTCCCCCATGATGGCCCGAATGGACGCATCTCTGCACTTTTTGAAACGCCGGTGGCCTCTTCTGATTTTTCCACTGAAAAGTCCCAGATATGCGACCTGGCTGTGTTGAGAAAACAGATGCCATTGGAGGGTTTTGGTGCCGGTCTTGGGGAGCCCTATGTGAACGCAGCAACGGGTTTCCATTAAGTCCTCTTGTGTGCGCGTGCGGTTTTTCTCCTATTTCTGCCGAGAATTTACTTATCCTACCTATGAACCGGAAGGGTAAACGACCTTTCAGTCAACTTCGATGCGTGAAACAGCAACCCTTACACGATGGTTCACTCTTCTAAGGTGCATGGAAGATTACCCGATGACTTACCTAGAAGTACTATTTAGGGGGTTGGGTCAACACCCTTTTCCGGTGTTGTCGGCTGGACAGGGATAGCCTGAACGAGCCAACTTGCTCTCCATACCTATCATTACCACAAAGGGCACTCGTGGGCCGCCCTATTTAAGCCATGAAAGCATTTAGCGCCGGGGTTCAGTCATGCCACAGCGAAAGGAAGTCAGCCCCTGACTCCCGAAACATGTGAGCCCTGTCCCTATAAAACCTTCCACCTGAGATGCCAGACGGATCATGGCATTATCCAGTCGCTTTGCAGTTGTCATTTCTCCATCCCCACCGATTATCCAGTGGGCTGTTACTCCACATGTCCTGGTAAACCTGAACCACGCGTCGTACAAACGAAATATGTTGATAGAATGTCTGTACTGCCTGTCTCGTCTCCAGATTCTGCGAAGTCGAGCATAGGTAGTTCCCAATTCGCGGGGTTTGTGGCGAAGCGAAAGAAACACATGAATGAACCTCGCCCGGTTACGCTGCCTCAGGGTCCGGGGTAGCGTCCACACGGTCAAGAGTGTTATGCGGTCGGATTTACGGAGTAATTCAATGAGGGACTGATGTGTACGACCACCAGGACCGTTGGATAACATAACCACCGAATGATGATACGACATACATTCAATGTCACCCTGCGCCATTTGGGGTAACTGCCACACGTTGGGGACGTAAACCCACGCTGTCGGATCCACAAAACCCAATTGCTGACACAACAGGGGTAATTCACCCTTTCGTAACCTCGACATGAGAGTCGTCTTCCCTGCACATGATGGACCCGCGACCACGAGCAGTTGACTCGCCCGGAACAAATGACTCAAATAGGAATGCATTTCTCACTTCCAAAGGAGACCGTCAGACCGGCCCGCAGCGCCTGAATGAGGTCTGCCTTAGGCCCTCTTTACCTAAGGAATGTAAGATAATGGATTTTCGAATTCCATTCACCATGTAAATAGGCGCCTCGTCAAATTTGAAAAGCCTTCAGGCGCTTATACAGCATCTTTGATTCGGTTACCACATATTCCCGGTCCGAGACCATAGAAAAGCGACCAACCCCTCAAGTGAACTGGCCGTTTCTGCAAAACCCGATATGGAACAAATCTGTTACATTTTAGTTTACGCAAGAACATTGTTTCACAACTGCCTGATATGGCCGCTAGGAACGCGGGGCGTTGAACGCCGGTCATCTTCAGCAGAACGGGCTTCAGGTGCAATCATCTAAACCTGCAGCCGCGTGTTCTCCGGTGGCAACTCATTACGCCGCCGACTCTCATATTTCCTTGCCGCAACAGTCGTAAAAGGCTACCTTATGCTCCCAAGGTCACCCCAGCGGGGACCGGCTCTTGTGGAAGGACTTCGAGCTACGGCAAACCCATTCAAATAAAAAAAGTGGGAAGGATGGACCGGGACTTCATGAGAAACGGCTTGCCCCTCGTGTTGGAGAATGTGAAGACGGCATTTCGCGCTCTGTTCTTTCGCCGGCTGGTCATCCATTGTGATGAGATCCCCTATGAGTTCGAGAATATTTC
>JASFTV010000297.1:0-4825 GCA_050050615.1 Desulfobacteraceae bacterium | reverse complement strand
TCATCGCAAAAGGATGCCAAAGAGACATGTCCTTGCCCAAAATTCGTCTCATTAAGACCGCTGTTCTATACTCTCCTCTTGGCGTATCCGCGCTTAAAGTCCAAACAGGGTCCAAGAGCTTTTTTCTGCTCCCATTCTGTCTTTATACCGCTTAGAGGTTAAAGAGACGGCGGTTTTCGTCTTCTCCGTAAATTGATCCAATATATGCTAAGGTAAAAAGATTCCTCCCTTAGCCAGTTTCTGAATACTACGAGAGTCTGTTCCAGAAAGAGGCAGTCTTTTCTTATGTGGAGGTCTCTGTTTCGAGATGAACAGAAAGGGGTGCTCACAGAAGTATTCACTTATGCGCATGGAACTAAAGCAAATTCAAGGTGAAGCGAAGGAGCTCAGGTGCTATGGGTGAGATCTATATTGCCAACGGATCGCTGCAGGGACGCTCTTTTCACCTCAAGAATGATACGACGCTGATCGGAAGGAGCCCTGATAGCGACATCCCTATCCATGACCCTTCTGTCTCGCGAAGACATGCGAGAATCGTCAGAAGCGGGGAAAAATACTTCATTGAAGATCTTGAAAGCCGAAATGGCACCTGGGTCAATGGTTGCGCACTAAGAAGGGGCGAAAGATTTCAACTCCAGCGAGGGCTGCCGATTGCTATCGGTAACGTCTCAATAAGTCTTGGCAAAAGGGATTCAGAAGCTCTCGTCCCCAATCAATGTTCGATCGATCTTTCAGAAGACCTGGCCGGAGATAGAGAGGATGTTCTACATGCAGACACGATCATAAGCAGTCGCAGAAGACTCCAACAAGTATATGAAGCCACCACGTTCTTGATGCGGTCTTCAGATATTGAGGAAATTTGTGAAAAGATCATGGATTACCTATTCTTCTATTTCGAGAGGATCGACGGTGGAACCATTTTGTTGGTTCAGGATAACAGCGGTGAACTGAAGGAGGTCGTGTCGAGATCAAGGGATGAGAAAGCTCTCGGAGTCAATTATGATCTGTCCATAGTGACTCGAGCGATGCATGAGGCCAGAGCCGTTGTGACTTCAAACACAGAAGAAGGGGTTGGTTTTTCAGACAGCGTAGAAACAGAGCGAACAAGATCTGTGATGTGCCTTCCCTTGATGAGCAAAGCAGGGACCCGCGGTGTAATTTATGTGCATGCCACGACTCTTCCACAGGCATTCAATAGGGAGGACCTGCTTTTTGTGACCGGACTGATCGGCCCGGCCGCTTTGGCCATTGAGAACGCCCTGCTTTACTCCAAGAGCAACCAAGCGGAGATGGCGCTACAAAAAACGCGCAAGGAACTAGAAGAGCAAGTCCAAAAGCGGACCGCCGAACTCATAGAAATAAACAGGACGCTGGAGGAGCTATCCATAACGGATGGGCTCACCAGCCTCTACAATCACCGATACCTCATCCGAATGCTCGAATCAGAGTATAAGCGGTCTCTACGGTACAAACGCGGCTTTGCCCTGCTGATGCTTGACATCGACTATTTCAAAGGGGTGAACGATGCTTACGGGCATCCCTGTGGTGATGTGGTCCTTAAGGAAATTGCCCGACTCCTCAAGGACTGTCTCAGAACGACTGACATCGTTGCCCGTTATGGTGGAGATGAAATGGCCGTTATCCTGCTTGAAACCAATAAGCAGATGGGCCTGATGGTGGCCGAAAAACTGAGGAAAGAGATCGAAACCCATTCCTTTGAATGGCAAGGAAACACCTTTCATGTAACTGTCAGCATCGGGGTTGCAGCAACACCAGAAAGGGGTATCAAAGATTGGAACGCACTGTTGAATGCGGCCGACGAGACCTTGTATCGAGCAAAGGACATGGGCAGAAACACCGCCCTTGCTCACGACTCTCATGAAAAAAGCGTATAGATATCCCCTCGCCTCCAGCCCGGAGGGAGAAAAATGGTCCCTCATGAAGCGGCTTGAAGCATTTCAGGCTTCACCCCGTTTTTCTTTTTAGTTCGACCTCCCGTCTTAATCCATTCTTTGTGAAGGGGAAGGAGGCGGGTATTGAACAGGCACCTTATGTTTTGTGGCCAGGAAAAACGGGGCTTTATCCGGCTCGATTTTGGGCTTTCACATCGGGTGAATGTTTTTCTAGCTGGCGATGTTTGGAGCGTCTAAGGCATTAGTGTGGGATGCGCAACCGCAGGATTTCTTCACACAGCTCGTCGTAATCATACGCCCCTCTGGAACTCGGTGCAAATTGTCCAATGGGCTTCCCGGCGAGGTTCGCTTGGTTCAGGGCCTCGCTCTTGTAAATGATGCTTTTAAGGAGTCGTCGCGTATGTTCCTCAAGAAACTCCTCGAAGATGGTATTGGTGCGTGACGTGCGGACATCGAACATGGTGATGAGGATGCGATACGGCACATTGTCTTCGTCTCTGAGTTCTTGAGCGACTTCCAGCAGGGCATCCAGCCCGTTCACAGCACCCACCCCGGGCTGAACAGGGACAAGGAGCAGGTCCGCTGCCATGACGGCGTTGTAAGTGAGGATACCGAGCGTTGGCGGACAATCTAGGATGATCTCACTGTAATCGTCTCGCAGTGTTTCCAGTGCACGCCACAGTCGTTCTTCACGCCGAATGCGGCTGGAGAGGAGTTCGGCGGTTTCCGTAAGCTTGGCGGTTCCTGGGACCACGTCGAGGTTGGAAACTTGGGTTCTGGACACCGACCGGGCGGCCAGCGAGGGCTTGTCCATGATCAGGTCGCCCGTATCCCGCTCAGGCTCGCCCTTTATGAAGCAGTGGCTTGCATGAGCCTGAGGATCCAGGTCGACCAGGAGAGTCCGTCGACCCCTTTCAGCAAAACCAACCGCAAGGTTGACAGCCGTGGTCGTCTTGCCGACGCCGCCCTTCGTGTTTGAGATGGTAGTAATCATAGCCAGCTCCTATATGTCAGGTAAAAGTTCTTAATGCCCTCGAGAACATCAAACCGGGGTGTATTGTTTCCGTTCTCTAGGTTTCCCGTGATCACTCTCGAATAATCCGGTTCCTCCATCGCAGACAAGCCCAAAAAGGGTATCCACTCTACTCTCAGTGGCCAATTTTTTGAGTATATACCATGATTTTGACATTTTTTCAAACGACCTATATGATAGTTCGATATAAGGTACTAATATCCCTATAAAAGTACTCGAAGAGCGATCTCCGGTCAACACCTTTTTGCCGTTTGAAGAAAGAAAATGGCCACCCAGCTGGAAATCCTGCCCTATCCAGGGGTCAATGAACGCTTCTTGAAGCAAATTCGATCATGGGCGACTCAGGTCTTGGCAAGGACGGAAGGGTTGCCCGTACCTCCCTATCTGTGCATCAATGTTTGGAAAACCATCGATGAATTACAGGACTTCTATCAGAGAGAAAAAGAGGCGCTCGGTATTTTTACAGGAAGCGAAACGGCGTTCCTGGCCACCCATGATGCATGGAGAGGTTATCCCAGGGTCCACATATGCGAAGAAAAGCTGAGAAAAATCCCCGATGAGGTGATCCAGGGTGTGCTGCACCACGAGATGAGCCATGCCCTGCACCATGGGGCTTTAGAGTTTTACACCTTTCGATTTTCGAACCGCCTTCAAGAGGCTGGACTTTCATGCGGTCTGGACCTTTCCCTTCTTCAGCATTGCGTTTACTTCCTCTCCATCGCGATTAAAGATCTTGACGTGGTTCAATGGCTTGCACAAATAGAGCTTGCTTTCAGCCAAATTGCCCTTCTTGAATATATGATTTGCGATAACAAAGACGAGCAACAGGGCTGGGAGATGGCTCGCAACGCCCCTGCTTTAAAGAAGATTGCACTTGCTGCTTTTCTCAAGATTGTACTTCCTATGGAGGCGATGATCGCATTAGGCATCGAAGAGGCCCGAACGCTCAGGGAAAAATGGAACCAAGCGTATGCCTGGCTTTCCAAAGGAGAACGAGAGGGACTCTCTCGTTTTGTTCAACGTACCCTCGAATGCAAAGCAAAGACTTTTCAGGAAAGACTCGAGTACTTGACCCTGGAGCTGATCACTGATCCTTCTCTTTGATGGGACATGAGCACCCACAAAACCGGCGATTCGACCCCTGCCGTGTGCAACGGATTGCACTCAACCCAGGGCGATGGAGAATACGCAGGACTTGGTTTCGGCCGTTACCTTCATTTCACCCTCTTTGTCCATCGTGATTGGGTACTCCGGCATATAGGCCTCTTTTGATTTTCTCGGATATCGTATAAAAGGCTGCCCCTCCTTCTTGGCCTTGGAAGCAGGGATGCTGGTCCAACAGATCAGAATCAACTACAAAATACTGTAGCGCAATGGCCTCGTTCAATGCCGTTTTTGAACACACTTATCGCATCGTTGAAAGCGAGGCCTAAGGCAAGGCAAAAGGATAGAGGAGGGACTTCCGGGCAAGGGTACAATCAATACTGCAAAATAAGACCGAAAATGGCAACTTTATGCCCACCGCGGACCGGGACGAAATCAAGGTAAGAATTTTTCTGAGTTGCTAGCGGAAAAAGCTTTGAAAGATGCTTTGAATTGACTTATGATCGCTCAGATTCTGGAGTGCGCGTTACATTGAAAAATTCCTTTCTTTTTTCGGAGGAAAGAGAAAAAGTTTTAGTAACGGCACATCCGGATACCCCTCGTTTTCACGGGGGGTTTTTCTTTTTCAAGAAACGATTCCCGGGACTTAACAAAATCCCAGAATGTGTTAGAATATGACTCCAAATCAACGTCTTAGCTTCTGTGATCACTTTGTGCTTGCGACAACGTACAAAGTTCCAGGGCTCATTAGGACGGGAGAATGCCATCAGGAGGA
>JASFTV010000296.1:0-4826 GCA_050050615.1 Desulfobacteraceae bacterium | reverse complement strand
AGCTCGGCTTTTTCATCGCCAGGGTTGGAGAGCTGGTGATCAAGAATTCAGTTAAATCGGAGAGACTGCTTTTTGGAAAGTTTTTTTGTCTTTGTCCACAGTCACCTCAACCTCGCCCGAAACCACGTAGACGAATTCCTCCCCTTCATGTCGATAACCAACCCCTTCGTGTGCCGCCCGTTTAGCTGCTTCCTCAAGCCGCTGGGCTGATGAATCATAATCGCGTAAGAAAGTGGCAGCATCGAGTTGCATCCCTTTAGCCAATTGCAGGAGGAGCGCAACGGGTGGCTCGGTCTGCCCATCTTCAACCCACTCAAGATACTCGTCTGAGCAGCCAGCCTGTGCAGCCAATTGCTGGACGCTGAGGCCTCGATCCTCACGGGCCAATCTGATTCGTTGGCCAAGCGATTTAGGTTCATCAACAACCATTTCCTAATGTGCTTTCAGTATATTGCGGGCAACGGCTAGGGTACCGCTTTTTTTGCTATCTTATCAGGCGAGATACTTTTGCGATACCCGTGGGGCCCTGAGGTGCTCTCGTACCTCAATGTGGGCTAAGCTTCCCACATGAACTATTCACTTCTTCTATGTCAAGCTATTTTCTGTTTATGCCGAAAATGCCATCTACCAAGAGCTTACCGAGAGCTCCACGTCGATCCCCCTTTTTTTCAATTCATCGACGAAGGGTTCGTAGGGTACATCCCTTGCGGGCGAAAGCACACCCCGTTTCTGGATGTCACCCTGAAGGATCAAATGAGCACCAATGCTGGCGGCAAAACCCACGGTTCTTGTCATGGCTGTAAAGCCGGTTTCGATATCCCGTTTATCAATCACCTGGTAAATAATGCGTTTGCGGTGACCGTCTTTGACGCCGCGCGCATCAACTCTAATCAGGGCGACATCCCGCTCGTTTTCCCTATACTGCAATTGCGGTTCAAGGAGGCTGCAGAGGAAATCACGGGGGACCACTGAGGCTTGTCCCACCTTGATTGGGGAGGTGTCGAGAAATCCGAGTTTGGCCATTTTCTCCCAGAATGCGCAATGGCCAGGCCAGCGCAACACAAAGCGCCCCATCGTTTTTACCTGGTCGCGAATGCCCAGGATCTCCGCATACTTGAGCGCATCCCCATTGGGGTAGACTTCAAGACGGCCAAATCCCTCCAAGTCCAGTTCGCCGGTGTGCTCTCTAGTGAACATCTCATCGGCAGCGACTTCAATGATGCGACCCTGTTTCAGGATTCGACCAGGTCGCATGTAGGAGTTGAGCACTCCTTCGAATGTCCAGGTCACCTTGTATTTGAGTGGGTTGTCCGCTGCTTCGAACTCCGGAAATCCAGCGCCATACGAATAGAGTTCATGAACTTCATCGAGGTCCCTCACGGCCTCGCCGCAGAGAAGCAGATCGATCCCGGGGTCCATCCCCATTTCAGGAAGAATGGTCACCCCCATTCCCTTTGCTTTCTCGTCCAAATCATGGACCTCTTTCTCATTGGCCTTTTTCTTAGCCGGATCCGTTTCGCCGACATCCACCATGTACATGGTGTTCACCAGATGGACGCCGCTCTGGGCAGCAAGCCTGGCTGTCTGAAGGCAAAAGCGCGATGGAAGGACGTCGATGGCAGCGTCGACTCCGCTCAGGAGCTTTGCCGTAGCCGCCTCATCTGAGGCATCAAGTTCAACACACCTGATCTTTCTCGCAGGCAGTTTCTTCCTAAAGGCCCTCAGTCCTTCTATATCCACGTCCGCCGCAATCACCTCCGAAACGAGATCGCTGCGGGTCAGATCGTAAAGGATGGTTTTTCCTTGTAAACCGACACCTAGTAAAGTCACTTTTTTCATCACCGCTCCTCATGCTCCAGCGCTTGGGAGTCCTTTGCCACCGTCAAAAAGCTCGAACGATGATTGAAGCAATACCCTCCCTTCCACAGGAGAAACGAGACGTTGAAGAACATTGCCGGAGAAATCGCGGGGTCATCGCCTTTTCGGGCCGAAACATTACGGGTCACATCTTGAATTGTGAAGCAGATTGTTTGAATCCGCTCAGTTTTGATGATAGTTTGAGTGACCGTCAGTTCTCACGATATAAGAAAAATAATGGAGGTTATATCAAATGGATAAGATCAACCTGGGTTCAACGATCCCCGCGTACCCCATGCCTGTTTCCCTGGTGGGAGCCCATGTGGAGGGCAAGCCGAACTTTTTGGCCGTAGCATGGTTTACCATGGCCAGCTATAAACCGCCGAGGATTGCCATTGCCCTCGGTAAAGGTCATTACACCAATCCCGGAATCAAAGAGAATAAAAGCTTCAGCGTTTGCCTGCCTTCCGAGGATATGGTGGTGGTGACTGATTATTGCGGCATTGTATCGGGCAAGAAAACCGATAAATCGGAGATCTTTGATCTTTTTTATGGGGAGCTGAAAACAGCCCCCATGATAAAAGACTGCCCTTTAAGCATGGAATGTAAGCTGGTGGAAATCGTGGAGAGCAGTTTGAATGAGATCTTCATAGGCGAAATCATGGGAACCTACACAGAAGAGAGATTTCTGACTGATGGTAAATTGGATTTTGGAAAAATGAGGCCCCTGATACTCTCACAACAGGACACCTCCTATTGGAACCTCGGGGAAAGGGTGGCCAGGGCATGGAACATAGGCAAAAGATACAAAGCCAAAGGCGAATAGCACCGTTTGAGCTTGGAAAGCGTTCATCCTGTTAAGGCTGGTATCACGGACCTTGAAAACCAGGCAATTCAATGCCTCTCTAAATTTGGGTAGGAAGGAGATCATGCGCCCAGGAATTCCTGGTCGGCGGAAACCAAAAAAGGGAGCCTCGGATTGAAGCCCCCTTTCATGTATGTAGACTCTCCCTCTAGATGGGGAAAGATTGTCAAAACCATCTATGCCAATTCCTAAATACCGGTCTCCTCACAAATCTGCGCCCGAAAAAATTTGGATCGGAAATCCAATAATCAAGATGTTGAACAACCGACATCAGGATTCATAGAGCAGTTGCCGAGCGCTCAGGCACAAGTCGTAGAAGACCTCGAGTAAAGGTTCACGGCAGCGGCATCGTGACCGTAAAGGTCGTCCCCTCGTTAAGCTTGCTTTCAAAGGATAAGGTGCCCCCATGTCTGGCGATAATGCCGTGACTTACAGCCAGGCCCAGTCCGCTTCCGTTCCTTGCTGACTTTGTCGTGAAAAAGGGTTCAAATATCTCCCCTCGGTCCTGAGGACCAATCCCGCAGCCGGTGTCGCTAAATTCTATGAGGACGGATGTCCTGCCGCCTGAGGAGTTCACAATCAGCTTTCCCCCTTTCTCCATGGCTTCAGCCGCATTAATCGCCAGATTCATGAAAACCTGCTGAAGCTGGGATTTGTCCGCCATTATTTTCGGCAGATGAGGATCGAGCTCGTTAACGACCTCAATATCCTGGAAGAGGGCATGGGTTTCGAGCAATGAGAGGATCTCTTCAATGATTTCGTTGACACTGACAAGCTTGAACTCAGGTTCACCCTGCCTGGAAAAATCCAGCAGGCCCTTAACAATGTGTTTGCATCGCTCAGCCTGGGTAACCGCCTTTTGGAGGTTTTCATGGGTTGTGCTACCCCCAGGTAGGTCTTCCAAGGCAAGGCTGCTGTACATGAGAATCCCACCGAGTGGGTTGTTAATCTCATGAGCAACCCCAGCAGCCAGTCTCCCGATGGAGGCCAGTTTCTCTGCCTGTACAAGTTGTATCCTGGTTTTTTCCAACCTTTTCTCCGCTTCAATCTCCGGCCTTAAGTCCTTAAACATGGCCATGGTAGCGATCTCTTGACCCTCCTCATAGATGATCGAGCCGGTCATTTCCACCGGGATTTTCTCGCCAGAGGAGGTGGTGACTTCCATCACCATGGAGTCTAATTTGCCCACGCCGCCGTGATCGGGGCTTCTCAGTTTTTCCATGATATCTCTAGCCACTTCACGGGTGTAGCCGTCTGTAGCGAGGAGTTTGTTGGCGATCTCTTTGTCTGCATATCCGAACAGCTTCTTCGCGCTTTCGTTCATAAGAAGGATCAAGCCGTTCATATCAGCGGCTACAATAGCTCGCATAGAGCTATGGATGATCTTTTCCAGGAAATCTTGCGTTTTCTTGAGGTTCTTCTCCATCTCCTTTCTTTGGGATTGATCCACATTGATTCCTTCATACCCCAGGATCTTTCCGTGCTGATCATAGCGTACATGGCCGGTATGGAGGACGGGAATGGGGGTTCCATCCTTTCGCTTAAAGTCAACTTCGTAGTCAATCACGCGGCCGTATCGCTCTATAATCTCCTGGAACTTCCGGCGATCTTCAGGTCTCACATACAGATCCCTGGCAATATCAATTTCTAGGAATTCTTCCTTACTCTCATAACCCAGCATATCCAGGAGCGCCTTATTGGCATCCAGAAATTTCCCCTCCTTGCTGCTGATATATACGCCTACACCAACATGTTCAAACAGTCTTCTGTAGTCCTGCTCCGAGGCTTTGAGCTTTTCTTCGCGCCTTTTTCTCGGGGTAATATCCCGAAATATACTTACCTTTGATATGTTCCTTTCCGAGTCTCTCAAAGGAAATTCAATGATCTCATACGTTTGGTCTAAACTTGTGGTATGGTGTTCCCAGCGGATGGTATTACCGGCAAACACTTCTTCAGCCCGGCACCAGGGACAGACCTCATTTTTCCGATTGATGAGTTGAAAGCATTTTCTGCCGACACCCTGCCCGAAAATCCTAATCATCACGTCATTCATGTACTGGACTCTGAAATCGGTGTCGATCACATAGATCCCGTCGACCATAGT
>JASFTV010000295.1:0-4827 GCA_050050615.1 Desulfobacteraceae bacterium | reverse complement strand
CGCTGGTCACCGGGCAGCGACTTTTCGTTTTTGAAAAGAGACCCCCATGGCTCGCGGCTCGGTGCTCATGGGAACCTAAATTTTGGGCAGCGCGGGGCATCGTGTAAAAACAGGCGCTTAAATGGTGAAAACCTTAGCTTTTGATTTATTTTGGACAAGGAGAAATCCAACATGATGATCAAAATAACAATTGGTACACTTTCAGTGGAGGGGGAGTTAAACGAGACCCCTACAGCCCAAAAGGTCGCCAAAGCCCTTCCCATTAAGGCGACTTTCAACACATGGGGCGAGGAGATATACTTCGCCATTCCGGTAGAGGCTGATCTGGATGAGTCTGCCAGGGAAGAGGTAGAGATGGGGGATTTAGGTTACTGGCCGACAGGTAAGGCCTTCTGCATCTTTTTCGGCCAGACCCCTATGAGTGAGCCAGGAAAAATCGTCCCAGCAAGTGCCGTCAATATTATTGGAAGGGTTAAGGGGGATGCAACGAGGTTCAAAGCGGTGATGTACGAGCGGGAAGTGATCCTTGAGGCTGGGTAGGGCAGCACACTGTGGCTGCCTGATGGGTTGGAGCGGTGGTCGCTTCTTTTCAGCATGCCAAATTCCAAAGT
Organism: Desulfobacteraceae bacterium; assembly: GCA_050050615.1. Classification (GTDB taxonomy): domain Bacteria; phylum Desulfobacterota; class DSM-4660; order Desulfatiglandales; family HGW-15; genus JASFTV01. The sequence goes on along the minus strand of JASFTV010000295.1, from coordinate 4,216 downwards.
CCAAAGCTCAAATCAATTTCAAAATCTAAGGCCAAAAAGGATTGTTTTTGATGACATTGAGCATTTGGACTTGCGCTGAGACCTGTCACTTATGGAAGTCCCGTGAGAATGCACCGGTGGTGACCAAAAACAGGTTGCAGAACTTCTGAATTGCGTGGGTGTATACTCTCTCCTATGATCACATTAATCTTTCTGCAAGATAGGTGTATCTCCTCATAATCTTGTCATTTCTTATCCCTGTAGCCAGAGCCTTCTTGCTTCCCACGATGACCACCAGTCTCTTTGCTCTGGTCACTGCGGTGTATATCAGGTTTCTCTGAAGCAGCAGATGGTGCTGAGATAAAAGGGGGAGAATGACGGCCGGATACTCGCTGCCCTGCGACTTGTGGACAGAAATGGCGTAGGCCGGCATGATCTCATCGAGTTCCGTGGCGTCATAAGGCACTGGCATACCATCAAAGGTTACGATCACGTCCTGGTTTTCCAAATCAATGGAGGTAATCCTGCCGATGTCGCCGTTGAACACCTCTTTGTCATAGTTGTTTCGTGTCTGCATTACCTTGTCCTTAAGCCTGAACGTTCTCTCTCCCCTCGTTATCTCTTTTTCCGCCGGATTCAACACGTCCTGAAGCTTCCTGTTCAAGTTTTCCGTTCCCAAAGCGCCTTTGTGCATGGGCGAGAGGACCTGAATATCTTCAAGGGGATCCATATGAAATCGCCGAGGAACCCGTTCACACACAAGGTCCAAGACGACCTTGAGGGCCTGGTCCGGATCATCTTGCTCGATAAAATAGAAGTCTTCGAGAACGGCCCTATACGTTCTGATTTCAGGCAGGAGACCGGCATTGATCCTGTGTGCATTGACAATGATACGGCTCTTACCCGCTTGGCGAAATATCTCCTTTAGTTCCACCACCGGCACGGCCTTTGACCGGATGACGTCCTTCAACACGCTTCCTGCACCCACAGAGGGCAACTGATTTACGTCTCCAACCATAATCAATATGGCTCCTGAGGGCACCGCTTTCAAAAGATGGTACATCAGAACCGTGTCGATCATGGAGGTCTCATCTAGGATCAAAACATCAACCTCCAGGGGATGATCCTGATCCCTTTGAAATCCTCCTTTCTGGGGGCTGAATTCCAACATCCTGTGAATCGTTCTCGCAGGATAGCCGGTCGCCTCACTCATCCGCTTAGATGCCCGCCCCGTTGGTGCGGCAAGGAGAATTCTTGCGCCGAGTTCTCTGTATATCCTGATGACCCCATTAATAATCGTTGTCTTACCGGTGCCAGGCCCTCCGGTGATGAGCATGGTTTTTTCCGAGATCGCCTTTTGTACCGCCTCAGACTGTTTTGGGGCCAGCTTCAGGTTAATCTTACCCTGTACCCACGTGATCGCCTTTCCCACATCGACCTCGCGGATACGTCTTTGGGAAGAGAGCACACGAGCCAGGTGGTTGGCGATGCCGGTTTCAGAGACATGAAATTGTTTGAGATAAACAGCCTTGTAATTCGGCTCAAAGGTATCAAAGTCCTGATTCAGATCTTCTATGACAATCTTTCCTGCATAGGCGGTCGTGCCGACAGCCTGGCTTATAATGTCGCGATCGACCTCGAGGATCTCTTCGCATTTATCAATGAGAAGGTCATAGGGGTAATAAACATGGCCCTCTTCTGCAAGTTGATTCAGAACATAAAGGATTCCTGCTTCGGCCCTGACAGGAGCGCTTTTATCAAAACCGATCCTCTGGGCTATTTTGTCCGCTGTAAGGAATCCGATACCAAAGACCTCTGTGGCCAACCTGTAAGGGTTCTGGGAGACAACGGCGATTGAATCCCAGCCATACTTTTTGAAGATCTTGGTGGCGTATCCTGGACTTACACCGTGTTGCTGGAGAAAGATCATGACCTCTCTGATTTCCTTCTGCTCTCTCCAAGCCTTTTCGATCATCTCAATTCGTTTTGGCCCGACGCCATCGATTTTCAGAAGCTCATCCGGTCTATTCTCAATGACTTCGAGGGTTTTCACCCCAAATCTTTTGACGATTCGTGCCGCCATAACCGGTCCGATTCCCTTGATGAGACCGGAGCCCAGATACTTCTTAATGCCGCTAGTGGAAGCAGGAAGGAGCGTTCGGTGGCTGGAAACTTTGAACTGACGTCCGAACCGGGGGTGGCTCAACCAGTTGCCCCTCACCTTTAACGTCTCCCCCGGCGCCGGGGATATGAGGTTCCCTACGATGGTTACAGGTTCCAAGTACCCAGAGACCCTCAGCCTCGCGACCGTGTAACCGGTCTCCTCACTGGAATAGGTGATTCTCTCGATCTGTCCTTCCAGTTCAGTCTGGGAGTTCAGCCCTGTCATGGTATTCGGGTTTTTCCGTTGTTCAATCATCGGACCCTATGAAAGGCAACGTTTTCCTTTGTTATGCTATATCAATCATGCTTGTGACAAAGAAAGAAACAGAGGTACAAATCCATTATTGAAAAGAGAGCCCCAGTAACCGGGATGCATTTTCGCCGGTGATCCTTTTGATGGACTGAGGGGAGAGATTTGCGGATGCCATTTCTTCGAGGTAACGGCCAGGATTTATTAAGGGATAGTCGGAGCCAAACAGGATCTTTTCAAACCCGAGGATCTCGCCTGCCACCCTGTACACTTCAGGGACGTAAAGGTACGGGGAGGCTGCCGTATCAAACCATATATTTCTGAAAACCTTCCGAACCTCTTTTTTCATGAGTCCATAGAAAAACAGCCCACCTCCCCAGTGAGCCAGAATAATTCGATTGGACGGGTATGCCTTGATGAGGCTGTAGATCTCGGAAAGGCACATTGTCGTTTTTCCAGGATATTCGTGCCCCACAGGCTCATTGGTGTGAAATAGAACAGGGGCACCAAATTGCAAGCATGTTTCCATGATATCGGTTAGGATCGGCATTTCTTTGGCTGATATGCCAGAATCGTATATCGCGAGCTCCCCCACCCCTGAAAGTCCGGATTCCAGGCATCTTTTCGCCTCTGAAGCAGCCTGCGGAGATCGGGGGGAAAAGCAGCAAAAGCCGATCAACCTGTCAGGGTAACGTTGAACCGATTCGAGGATATAGTCGTTGTGTCTTTCAAAGTGCTCGGCCTCCTCCCAGGGAAATCCGAATACAACGGACTTTTCAACACCCTCGTGATCCATGTTTCTCAAAAGCTCTTCTCTGCCCGCAAGTTTTGCATCGGACGAACCGTACAGGCTTTCAAAAGCGGGTTCTTCCGCGAAAAAATGATCCCGGTTCTCCCTAAAAGAGCGGGGAAATACATGGGTGTGGAAATCAATAATCATGAAAGCAGCTTCTTTAGTGATTTCTCTAAGGCCCCCGGCCTGAAACCTACATATTTTTCTACAATCCAGCCTTCTCCGTCTATGACAAACATCGTGGGTATGGCCACATCTTCGAGCCCGAAATAGTCGTTCATCACCTTCCAGTCCGCTCTTACAATTCTGTAGTTTATCTTGAACTCCTCCTTAAAGGCTAACAGATCGCCGTTGGTGACGCTTTGAGGGTCGTCCACGGAGACGCCGATTATAACCAAGCCCTTCTCTTTATATTTCTTTTGAAGTTCGACCAGTTCAGGAATGGCGATGCGGCAGGGAGGGCACCATGTTGCCCAGAAATCCAGAAGAACAACGCTTCCTCTGGAACCTTGAAGGGTAACCGTGTTACCAAAAAGATCCTCGAGCGAGAACTCCGGGGCGAGCTTCCTTACATCCTCTTTGTTCGAGCATCCGCTGAATATGAGAAGAATAACAAGGAATGTGAGGCTGATCAGTCTGATCCGTAAAGTGATACGCATAAGTTTTCCATTATTTTTCCTTAATAATATCTATTGATGCCATTTTTACAAGCCTTTTCCCATTGATCTGACCACAGATCATCGTATCACCTGGCCGCCAGAGCTTTCTCTTTTGCAAAACTGATGAACCCTTCTTGTCCAAAAACGAATCGGTGCTTCGTGCGAGCCATGGGGGTCTCTTTTCAAAAACGAAAAGTCACTGCCCGGTGACCAGCGTAAGGCCGCGGGTGAGGCCCCGCAGGCGCGGGACAAGCGCGCGGAAGGCCTCCCGGGAATCGCCATGGAAGTAGCTTCGTGGAATTGGCTGCGAAGGTGCTCCGCCCGCCTTTGCTACCCCTTTTTGCATAACTGTTCCTCGATGCCATTCGTTTT
>JASFTV010000294.1:0-4828 GCA_050050615.1 Desulfobacteraceae bacterium | reverse complement strand
AATACGTCTCACCCTCCATCGCCACCACACCTTGATTCATAAGCCTTTCCAGGTGCTTTTTCATGTGTGCCTTCTCACCAAATTCGAAAAAAGCTTTTGGCTCCCGTGGCCTGCCGTAAATGATCCACGCCGCGGTAATCTCTTGCAGAGTCCTGGGCTTTTCTAGAAGGTCCAAAAGTTTTTCTTCCCTTTCCGTAATAACACCCAGATACTGATCCCAGATTTCTCCTGGCTCCTGTTCAAATACACCCGTCTCATGTGAAGTGAGCCATACTTTTGCAGCAATTTTTCGCAAACGTCTCACCGAGCTGATCGTATCTTCGATGCTGGAATAAACATCGCCATACCATGGCCCGAACCTGGTAAGGTCATAGTCGCCCAAGAAGAGTGCTTCAGGTTCCCTAAAAAAGAAGGCCAGATGCCCAGGTGTATGGCCAGGACTGCTGATGACTTCCACAGTCACCGTACCCAGATCTACGATCTCGCCTCCCTTTAACAAGCGCGTGGGCTTTCGGGGCCGAAAATGGAATTGCTCTTTGAAAAAAGCTCGCCAGTAATCCCGGTACTCATTATCTAAGCCGTAATAATCCATGAGAATTTCCACATCGGAAACAGGGGGTGCATCTGGTGCGGATATGCATAGAGGTATGTCATCGAACAGGTCGAGATGCATGAAGTGGTCTTCATGCGCGTGGCTCAGCCAAACCGTCTTGACCATGGAATTCTCTCGAAGGTGAACAAGACTTCCCCGGTTGGACGCGGGATCAATCAACACGCCAGCGTCTTCCACATAAATCGAATGGCAAAAGGGATACCTCCCACGGTTTTCACCCGGAATAAACCATACTGGCCCGAAATGTCTCTCTTCCATGATGAACGTGCCTCCTTAGGATGAGTCTTTTGCTTGAAAAAATGGAGCTTTTACCAGATCTTACATCTTGACAAAATTGGCCTCAATTGTAAATTAGCCTATGTGTTCATTTTTTGGGCTTCGGCACTTTCCTTTTTCATGGCAATAGCAATGAAATGCTAAATCATTTCAATTGCTACACGACATAGAAATTTCCCACAAGAACAGCTATGGTGATATTTCTACCAGCGCCTGGTTGAGATGAACGAACGGCATAACCCTAACCTTTTATGCGAAAAAGTGCCCGTTGTTGATTCAGTGAACTTTCTGCGTATTGGAATTCATGCAACCATATTAGGATTTTTTGCATCCAGCTCAGATCTCCATCTCTCTTCCCTTCTCCCCTACCGGAGGAGAGAGATGAGGGTGAGGGCGGAACCACAGATAAGGAGTTAAAGAACGATGAAGAGGGAGTATGAGACTATAAAAGTGGAACTCAGGGATGGCGTGGCTGTGCTCACCATCGACAACCCACCGGTAAACCAGATGTCTCCGCAGTTAAGTCAGGACTTCGCAGAGGCTATCACCGAGACCTTTGCGGACAAGGAAATCAAGGCGCTGGTCCTGACAGGTACCGGGAAGAATTTTATCGCAGGCGCAGACATCACTCAGCTCCAGGCCGTGAAGGAAAGGGATGAATTCCTCCAGCTGGCCCAGGCAGGCGCCAGGTTCCTCAACGGCATCGAGTCCGGGCCCAAGCCAGTGATCGCTGCCATCAACGGCAACTGCCTGGGCGGCGGACTGGAGACAGCCATGGTCTGTCACTACCGTGTTGCAGCCAAAGGGGCCAGCTTGGGACAGCCGGAGGTTCAAATCGGCGTGATCCCAGGAGCGGGCGGCACCCAGAGGTTGCCACGGCTCATCGGCCTGCCCAATGCCCTGGAGATGATCACCACCGGCAAGCCCATCAAGGCTGAAAAGGCGTATTCCAGGGGACTGGTCGACGAAGTGGTGGACCAGGATGAGCTTCTGGAGGCCGCCTTGAAGGCGGCCAAGCGGTTCATTTCGGGCGAACTCAATCTAAAGATGCGGATGACCCGTAACAGGAATGACCGGCTCCCCAGCGCTGCTGAAAAAATAGCCCTCACAAACTACGCCAAATTCATGGCTGCAGAAAAGGCCAAAGGTTACATCGCCCCATTCAAGGCAATCGAGGCTGTCGAGAAGGGTCTCAGCTACGACATCGAGGCCGACATCGACAAGGAGGTGGCTCTTTTCAGCGAGTGCGCGATCTCGGACGTGGCCAAGAACCTCATGGCCATATTCCTCAACACCCGGGCTGCCGGCAAACTGCCCAGGATCAAGGGTATCGAGCCGGCCAAAATCAGGAAGGTCGCTATGCTGGGTGGCGGGGTCATGGGTTCCGGGATCGTTAACCTGCTGCTCACCGGTGGCTTCGAGACAGTTCTGTGGGACATCAATGATGAAGCCATCAACAAAGGCGTAGCATCGGTCCGAAAGACTTTTGACTACCCCATAAAGAAAAAGAAAATGACCCAGTCGGACCTGGACGGCATGATCCAGGATCGCCTGAGCACCACCTATTCCCTGGAAGACATGAAGGATGTGGATCTGGTCATCGAGGCGGTACTGGAGGACATGAAGATCAAGCAAGACATCTGGAAGAAGCTTGAGGGAGTCTGCCGGCCCGACACCGTATTCGGGACCAACACCTCGGCCCTACCCATCACGGAGATGGCCTCTATCCTGGCAGACCCCGGCCGCATGATCGGGCTTCACTTCTTCAACCCGGCCCATCGGATGCAGCTTCTCGAGATCATATGCGCAGAGAAGACCTCCGACCAGACCCTGGCTACGAGCGTCGCCTTTGCCCGGGCCATCAAAAAGATCCCCATCGTGGTCAATGACGGCCCAGGTTTCTACGTCTCCAGGCAACTCGGCGGTCTCTTTGGAGGCGCGGTCTACCTGACGGCGGATGGGGTGGACGGCGCAATCATCGAGCAAGCAATGCTCGATTTCGGCATGCCCATGGGACCGGCCACCCTAGCAGACCTCACCGGAATCGACATCAACTACCACGTGGGAAAGACCTTTGAGCGGAGACTGGGGGAACGCTATAAGGTCCACCCCCTCACCGAACTGGTCTACAAAACCGGCTGCTATGGCCGCAAGACGGGCGCAGGCTATTTTGACTACAGCGGCGAAAATCCTGTCCCCAACCCAAAAGTCGTGGAGGTGGTACAGGAATATCTCAAAGAGAACGGGGTTGCCCCAAAGAAGATCTCCAAGCAGCAGATTGTGGACGCTATGCTGGCTCTCGGCATCAATGAGGCCGCTCTCATGATAGAGGAGGGAATCTGCGACAGGCCCCAGGATATGGATCTGGCCATGATTTACGGCACCGGGTTTCCACCCTATCGGGGCGGCATCCTTCGCTACGCCGACTCCTGGGGGATCAAAAATGTGTACGAAACGCTGGTGGCCCTTGAAAAGCAATATGGTCTCCGGTTCAAGCCTGCGAACCTGATCAAGGAAATGGCCGAGTCTGGGAAAACCTTCTACCCGTAATAAAGTGGTTACACGATTTTATCTAACGCGAGGTTATCGCTCCCATGGCGAAAGGCTAGAATTTCTATCCCTGTAGCCCCGGAGGGACGGGATCCCTGCCTGCCTCAGGATAAGCTCCGGGAGAAATCTTGATAAACCATTGGCATTGTAAGATTTCTCCCCCCGTTTGCACGGGGGTCGAAATGACAGTATTGCCACAGATTTTAGGAACCGCCCTACTAGGAATAAGGAGGTCTAATGATGAGAGATGTGGTCATCGCAGGTTATTTGAGGACGGCGCAATCCCGCTCCAGGCCTAATGATCCGGCCAGGGACTGGTTTTGCAAGATGAGGGGGGATGAACTTCTGGCTAAATTGCTCCCGGAACTCATCAAGAGGACGGATATTGACCCCAAGGAGATCGATGACTTTCTTGTGGGATGCGCAACGGCTGTGGGCGAGCAATGGGCATACGGGGGGCGCTTCCCCATATTCCAGGCGAACCTGCCCGAGACCATCCCTGCCAAGTTCGTTGACCAGCAGTGCGGCTCGGCCATGGCCTGTATTCACATAGGATTTATGGAAATCGCCCAAAACTTCGCGGACATCGTCTTGGTCGGCGGCTATGAACACATGACGCGGATACCCATGGGCGGGTATACCACTGACAGGGGACTTGTCGCCCCCAACATGAGCCTTTTCGTGGACCCGGCCTACCTGCATTGGGACATGATGACAACCGTGAACATGGGCCTCACCGCAGAGAAGCTCTTTTCCCAGACGGACTTTACCAAAGAGGACATGGACCGCTGGGGGACCCGCTCTCACCAACTGGCTGCAAAGGCTCAGGCAGAAGGCTTTTTTGACGGCGAGATCCTGCCCATCGAAGCCGCACAGGACGACGGGACGGTCATGACCGTGGACAAAGACCAGGCTGTACGGACGGATTCGACATTTGAGGGCATGGCCGAGCTTAAACCGGCCTTCAAAAAGGACGGTGTGATCACCGCAGGCAACGCCTCCCCGCTCAATGCCGCAGCCACCTCCATGCTGCTCATGTCCAAGGAGACCGCTCAAAAAAAGGGCATTAAGCCCCTCGCCACCATCCGCTCCATAGGTTTTGCCGGGGTGGACCCTACCGTCATGGGCAAAGGACCTGTGCCGGCCAGCAAGATGGCCCTGGAGAAGGCCGGTCTAAAAGCCTCTGACATAGACTTTTGGGAAATCAACGAGGCCTTCTGCATCGTGGCACTTAACTGCATCAAGGAACTTGGGATCGACCCCGAAAGGGTGAACGTCATGGGCGGCGCCACGGCGATCGGCCATCCCCTCGGCGCCACGGGCGCCAGGTTGTTGGGGACTCTGGCCCGCATCCTACAGGCCAAAGGGGGGCGTTACGGCTGTGCCAAT
>JASFTV010000293.1:0-4847 GCA_050050615.1 Desulfobacteraceae bacterium | reverse complement strand
AGGGGGTCCCCCATTGCGTAACCTGTTGAAATGACGAAGGCCTCCCCCCCGCTATAAGCCAGCGGGATCTTCGACAGGCATTCCGGAAAAGGGATCAACGCCCCTCATGGCATAGTGCATTTGAGGGTTTGGGCAACAGTCGCTTAAGATCCTTTTTAGTGCGAAAGTGCGGTGCCGAAGCAAGGATCTCGAAACACCCTGTAGCTTGTCGGAGCGTAGCGGACCTGCGGGGCTTTGTGTGCGTACGAGAGCTATTCGCTTTCAGCTTCTCTATCTTTCAGCTTTTCACCATGTGAGCGACAACGTCGCGTTATATAAAATCGTGTAACGATTTTATTGAGTGTTTGGTTTAAACCCATTATTCTATTATATGGTCATAGCGATATTCAATAAAGCCGACGCATCAGGATCTAGGAGACAGAGATTTTGTTGACGAAGATTTTTTGGGCCAGCCTTAACAGGATTCAAAGCATCAGCTTAAAATGGAAGCTTCTCATTCCTTTTCTCTTTTTTGCTTTTACCGGTACAACCGTTCTGACCTACATCGGTTTAACCTCCCAGCAGAAGCTGATTAAAGAGGAAGAGAAAAAGGGGCTGCTCCGTTACTATCACCAATTCAATGAGGAGCTTGAAGATAAAAAGAAGCAGGCTAAGTCCTTGGCCGTTGTGATTGCTGCAAATCCCAGGGTACAGGAATATCTTGCAGAAAGGAATCGTCAAGCCCTCATTGATCTGTTGCTCCATACCTATGTCCAACTCAAGATGGATTACGACATAGAGCAATTTCACTTCCACCTGCCGGTGGCTGTTTCCTTCTTGCGGCTCCATTACCTGGAGCGGTACGGGGAGGAAATGAGGGCTTACAGAAAAACGATTGTTGATGCCATGAACACGGGCAGGTCTACTTCCGGGCTTGAACACGGTGTGACTGGCTTCGGTATACGCGGTGTGGCCCCGATTTACCGCTATGATAAGATCGTGGGGAGTGTAGAGATTGGGCATGGCTTTGACAAACCGTTTCTGAAGGCCCTCCACGATAGATGGGGCATCGACTTGGCCCTCTATGAGATAAAAGAGAAGACCGCTACTAAACTCAGAGCAAGGGCTGGCAAAGCATTCAAGAATTACTCCCTCGATCCTCACCTGTCGGAAAAGGCTGTAAAGGGGCCCACTATCCTTATAGCGCCCGAGGATTACCCTGAAAGGTCGATTCTGCTGGGACCGGTGAAGGACTATTCTGGTAAGGTGGTTGCTCTGGTAGAAATTAATCTCAACCGGTCGTGGATTCAATCAAAGCTTCTTCGGACGCGAACCTTGATGGTCATGGTTGGATTGGTCGGTATTGCTATCTCCTTCCTGTTGACCTATCTGGTCACCTTCTTCTTTATTCGGCCGATCAGAAGGATTGTCAGTGAGGCCCAGGACATCGCTGAGGAAAAAAGAGAAAGTCATCTGGAACCGGGGCCTGAAGATGAGATAGGCTCTCTCACCCAGGCCCTGAATGTCATGCTTGATGCGCTCAGAGAGCGGCGGTTGGAGATCGAAAAGTATGCGAGAACCTTAGAGAAGAGGGTGCAGGAGAGAACAGCGGATCTGGTTGCATCAGAGGAAAAATATAGAACCCTTGTGGAAAATGTGCCGCTCATTGTGTATAGGGTGCTTCCGGACGGGACCACTGAGTTCATAAACTCCTATATGACAGAAAGCCTGGGTTATAGCATAGAGGAAGCTGTAAGTGACAAAACGTTTTGGCGGGAAAAGATTTACGGAGTATCTTTGAATGCCGGTCAGGGGCCCTGGGAAAGCTATTTTGAGAACAGGGAAGAGCGCCGCACCGAGCGATTGGTGAGAGACAAGAATGGTCACCTTCTCAATTTTATTGACCATGCCATACCGGCCATGGATGCGGATGGAAAGGTGAAATGGATTGACGGCATCATGATGGATATCTCAGAACTGAAGAGTTTGCAGGAGAGGGCGCTTCGCGGGGAGGAGATACGGATTCTTGGAGAGATTTCAGCCCATATGGCCCACGAGATTAGAAATCCCTTGATTGCCGCTGGTGGATTTGCCCGGCGGCTTCGCGACTCCTTGCCAGCGCGTGATCCCAACCGGAAGTTAGCGCAAATCATTGTGGAGGAAGTAGCCAGGTTGGAGAACTTCCTGAAAATTCTTATCTCGTCCATCAGGCCATTTGACCTCCATTTGACACAGGTCGACGTGAATCATCTTGTGAAATCATGGTTGATCAAGATGGATGAACTTTTGAAGAGTCGGGGCATAGGTATTGCGGAGAACTTGCAGCCGGATGTTCACAAGATTCAGGCTGATGAGGAAAGATTGAACCAAGCCTTTGAAAATCTTCTCAAACACGCCATCGTATCTACTCCTGAAGGAGAAAAACTTTTTCTTTCTACGAGTGAAATGGGTGACCGTGTTGTGGTCATCCTTAGACACAAGGTTCACCGTCTTTCGGAGGATGATTTGGATAAGTTTTTCTTTCCTCATATCGAGGATGAGGCCGCGTGGATGATTCTGGATCTTCCATTCTCCAAAATGATCATTCACAGACACGGGGGCAAGGTCGATCTCACCCGTGAAGGGGAAAACGTCTTGCAGATGAGAATAGAATTGCCGATGAGATTTGGGGCAGAAGGTGTGGGATAGTCCTCTAAGCGGCCTCCAACCCCGCGGATTGTGACTCAGACGTTAGGGTGAGATCTTTTTCTTGAAGTGTAATCTTGTGGTAGGAGATATACTCCTTACAATCTTCTTTCAAAGCACATTTTTTTTCGCAGATGCGAACGTCCATACGCGGATTATTTCTTTTTTTGTGACACACAATATAATGGGACATGCTTAACTCCCTATCTCATTGAAATTTAATAGTATCTAATTAGCATTAATTTATGCTTTTTTATAATATAAATATACTAATTTGTCAATAAATATTATGATCTATTCTTGTCCGAAAACGAATCGGTGCTTCGTGCGAGCCACGGACTACAACGCCAGTATCGGCTAATATTTGCAAAATTCTAACCGGACCCGGCTGAGGCAAACACTGTTTTTCGCTTGCTGCTCAGCGGGGTGAGGCGTTTTCATGGTCAGATTTCTCGCTCTCAATGCTTTTATCGTCATACACACGATTGTTTTATGCCTATGGGGTTTCCTTGTCTCTTTTTTTGATAAGGATGGCAAATTGGTGCACTTTTATGCCGCTGTTCCATGGGCGAAGATGATCCTTTGGGTATGCGGTGTCAAGGTCAGGGTGAAGGGTTTGGAAAATGTGCAAAGCGAAGTCCCACACATATACATGACCAATCACCAGAGTTATTTCGATATCTTTGCCCTCCTGGCCTCCATACCCGCAGACTTCAAGTTTATCCTCAAGCAGGAATTGATGAAGCTTCCTCTCCTGGGGTTCGGTATGCGGAGGGCGGGGTATATTGGCATTGATCGGGATGATCCCAGAAAGGCGATCAAGAGTGTGAACGAGGCGGCTGAGAGGATAAGAAAAGGGGCGTCGGTGCTTATTTTCCCTGAAGGAACAAGAAGCGTTGACGGCCGACTTCAGCCCTTCAAACCGGGCGGATTCCATCTGGCTCTGAAATCTGGCTGTGATATCGTCCCGGTGGCGATCAGTGAGAGCCACCGTATTGTGCCCAAAGGAAGCCTGAAAATAGAGAAGGGCACGTTTGGATTGAGTATCGGTCAACCCATTCCGGTCAAGGACTACTCTAAAAAAGATATGGAGCAGTTAATGTTGCGGGTAAGAGAAGCGATGATCAGTCAAATGAGGGCGTCGTGAACACGCTAAAGTTCCTTTGTCGAGTGAAAACCCTAAAGAAGTCCCATTGGGTAGCACAGTTTTTCATGGCGCTCCTATGCCTTGGAAGCCTGCTTCTTGTTGTCTCAGGAAGATGCCATGCCTACATTTTGCCCTCTGAACAGCTTATACAGTTCATGGCAGGCAATTTCTCCAAATTTGAGACCGTAACCATAAAGCAATTCACGCAGCCGGAAAATCTCATGGAAGAAGAGGGTATGGAGGTTGCTGAAGAGATCATTTCAATGAAATCACCGAACCTTTTCCATTCCAAGATCGTCAATTCAAAGGTGGGAAGGACGAGGAAAATAGATGATCGCTTTCGCGAACTGCTCATTGCCAATAGCGAGGAGAGGCTCACGGCGCTTCTATCGGGCATGGGTATCAATCTTAAGAAAGTGGCTTTCACCCGCATCGAGGGGACGATCGCTTACCGTATTGGAGGCGAAGATCCTGCTGACCCAAAAATTCTCATAGAAAAGGAGCGATTTCTTCCTCTCCTTCTGACATACAAGCCATCAGCGTATTATTCTGAACATGCCATTAGCGTACGATTCATGGATTACAGGCAGGTGGCAGAAGGATGGTATCCATTCGAAATCACATATTCCTATGGTGCTGAGGTTATAGAGCGGCATATCATCCACTCTCTCCAGGCCAATACGCCTATCAGCCCGTCCCTTTTTGACTCGCCCGGTGTCCTATCCCAACCAGAGGTTGCAGGGGAGGAAGGGGAGAGCCTTTCAGAAGATGAACGGCTCAGGCGGATTATCAAGACCTTCGAGGAAAAATACGGTCGCTGATCGCCGGATCAGGCACGCTGTGGTGTGTACAGGCAAAGCCGGGTCCTACGGGCCCGGATGCTTTACACCTGTTTCGGGTAGGAAATGACCTCAACAGTAAGTGTCAGAGGAGCGCGTTTTGTGGGCGCGCTCAGAGCTCCTAGTGTGTTGTAACACAAATAACTTATCCAAATGACAATGACGAGCGGGGGCCGTCGGGGTTGGTCTCTCAGATC
>JASFTV010000292.1:0-4855 GCA_050050615.1 Desulfobacteraceae bacterium | reverse complement strand
GGGGAGAGGCCCTCCTGAGCAGACGCCTAGTCGGTTTCAGGCGAAGCTTCCCTAGTGTTTTGCAGCATGAATTTGAATACGCGAGCAATATAATAACTGAGGAGACGAGATATCGTTTGCTGGGAAAGCGATAATACCGATGATCCTCTTCAGCACCTCCTAGGCCCTTTTGATTAGAAAGCAAGGCCTGACGCCATATCCCCCTTCGTCCCGTTTTGATTGCGGGAAAAAACACGCACGGCGGCTTTTTCAGCCGCCGTGCGCCTGTATCAGTCCCTTGAATGTTGGCACCCTTCCAAGTGGCCTGCGCCATTTTCACGGCAGCAAATGTTTCAATAAGAACTTGGGTGTTATGTCAAATTTGTCCAAATTTCTTTCTTTTAAGTATTTGTGTTTACAGATAGTTAACTGCGTAAGAGCTAGGGAGGTTTCCTGTTGCTCTTGACATCTAAAAAAAACTAATTAAAAGCTAACCAAATTAAGCAAATCTTTGAAACTAAATTCATGGAAAAGAGGTATATCAAAATTGGTATTCTTAATGGTCAAACGTTACAGATATTCTATGTTACTTTGTCTCCTTGCCTTCGCATTGAGCACAGCGCAGACCCGGCCGGGTTTTGCGTGCAAACTGCCGGATCACGATAGCTCGCAACTCAAGGAGCGCATCCAATTTGGCGTAAAGTGGTGGTTTATTCCCGTTCTCGAGACCTACATGGAAACACACTTATTGCGGAATGGAGAAGAACCGAATTTGTACCGCCTGACACACCAGGCCGCGCTGAACACTTTTTGGAATGACCGAATGGAGTCTGTGGTCGATTCAAAGTCTCTTTTGCCCTGCCGTATGGAGACCATTGTCAAAGATAAGGAAAGTCAATGGAAAGACCGTATCATCTTTGATAGAGATGAGGGCATAGCACGTTTACTTCGCCAGGACCGGCAAAATGGGGAAGTCATCGTGAATACCGTAGAAATCACCCCGACAAGTATGGATCCACTTTCGGCCTTTTATTATCTCAGAAAGCGGCTTTCCCCCAGTCGCCCGTATTTGGAGGCAAAAGGGATCACAGATTCACGCCGTTTTAGCCTTCGGGGAAAGCTGGTGGCTGAGGAAAGAATCACTGTACCCGCAGGTTCTTTCAACACCTATCGTTTTGAGTGCACATTGGCCTACTGGCCACAAACCAACAAAGAAAATAGAAGCGCAACTGAGCTCGGGCCACCTAGAAGCAACGCTTTTACCTTATGGGTAAGCCAGGATGAGCATCGGTTCCCGGTCCAGATACAGTACCGTCTTGCGTTAGGTAGTCTGACGATTCGAGCGATTTCTGTGCATTCCGATGACACTGTCTCTTGAACACCGATCCAGCTTCTCCACAAACCCGGGCCTTACACGCCGCGATTGTATTCGCCTTTTTTTGTGGGCCGGTCTTTGCTTGGCCCTGCCCTGTTCAACCGGCCTAGCAATGGCCCAATCCAAACCGGGGAGCATCCTAGAAAGATTCCTTGGGGAAGAACTAACTTATCAGATCGGGTTCTGGCTTCTTCACCACTGTGGGGAAGCCAGAACCCGGTTTTTTGAAACTGAGCGTCCCGGCATTTACCGGGCCAGCCTGGAAGGTCGAACACTGGGCCTTGTTGACGTGCTCCTTGGGCGGTATCGGTATGCCTATGTCTCTTTTTTGAAACTCTCGAATGACGGTAGCCGACTCAGGCCGCTTTGTTTCCAGCTTACCAAGAGGCGAAGAGGGCGGGAAACCCAAAGAACCGTCACCTTCGACTATGTGAGAAGAGAACTCACCTTTTCTCGAACCTCTAAAAATGGTGAAACCAAAGGGGAAAGGCGACCCATGCGAGCGGGAATTGTCTATGAAGATTATCTGACCCTCTTCTATAACTTCCGCTATGGATGCTACGGACCCCTCAAAAGGGGTTATGTCTACCGCCTGCCCCCCTCCATGTTCATAAGGGAATGAATTCACTAGAGCTGGCCATTGCATCACGCGAAGAAGAGGAAAAACAGCGCCAGAAAGAATCTAACAAGAAAGGGAAGGACTTTTTCTTGCGATTCCGGGTCAATCGGGAGGATGTCTCCTCCAAATCTGGCGAAATTGAAGGATGGTTATCCTCCGACGCTGTTCCCATGAAAGGCACCATCAAAGATGTCATTCTCTTTGGAGATCTCTGGGGAGAGCTTGTCGAGCGCCAGGTCAGCGCCTCTCTGCGCGTTGCTGCTGAGGATGGGGTACGTATACCCGAGGATCTTTTTTGGGAGTGATTTTGCCGATGAAACCTGGTCACAAAGCTTTTCTTCTTATCCTGCTTTTCCACCTTTCCTTCAACCTTGGTGCTTGTGCGCCACGCAAAACAAAGACCTTGGTCGACCGTGTTTATGAACTGGACCCCTCCGGGCGGCTCTATATCCATCCCCAACTTGAAGTCAGCCCGCCCCGGTCTCTGGCTGTCCTGCCTTTTCGCAGCCTTGTGGGGGAGGGCCGAGTCGAGGGCAGCCAAGCTTTTTTACTCACGCTGAGAGGCAAACAGAAAGCCTCACCCGAGGTTCTGGCAAAACAGATGCGGCTCTCCTTCTTTGGACAGCTTGCACAACTCCCTTTTGAACATATTCACCCCACCCGTGTCGACACGCTTTTGGAAGCAGAGGGGCTCACATCCTGGGACAACATCAAGGCCCTGACACACCATGAGCTGGAGAATCTTCTGGGCGCGGATGCAGTTGTCTTCGGCGAAGTGACCCATTTTGATTATATTTACGGTTTCCTTTATACCCAAATCGCTGCAGGGCTCCGACTGGAGATGATCTCCACCAACACTGGAGAGACCCTGTGGCGCTTCAATGATACCCGAAGGAATCACACCCTTCGCGTCGCTCTGGATCCCGTCTCTTTAGCGGTCGGATTATTCCAGGCCGGCTTCTCCCTGAGGTCAATCAACATGACCCGTTCTATGGATGAAATATGCCGAGAAGCCGTAGCCACTATCCCCCAGCTTGACTAAACCCTAGTCCTTAGTTGCATAAACAACATGGCAAGAGTAATCAAAACAGAACTGAAAATCCAGATAAGGTTCAAACGTCGGCGTGGAAGGTTGCAGCTTCCGCGTGAGATTTGAGCTCACCGAGGCGAAATCCTGTGAAGCCCAGGAATATGAGCCCCGTCACGGTCGTGGGGACATACTGGGATGCAAGATAGTAGACTGAAGCTGCTAAGGCCAATTCCTGAGGGACACCCAAAGGTGTGAGAGCGACGGTGAACACAGCCTGGACAACGCCCCAGAAGCCCGGCGCAGAGGGTATCATGACGGCAACCATAGTGCCGCAGAGTACCAGCAAAGCACCAGAAAAAGGCAGGTTGATGGAAAAAGCCCAGAACACGATATAGATGTAAAAGGCAAGGAGGGACCAATGAAAGATTGAAAATAGAACTGTGGAAACAATCCGGCCCGGACTTCGCAGAATATCCATGCCATGGGATCCCGCAGTGATCATTCTGGCCACCTTATGATGAAACTTCTCGGGTAGAAACCGGAACCTTCTGTCCCAGAACCGGAGAACCATTTCTGTACGATAAGCATAGAGTATAAGGCAAACCAACGTGAGCACCACGCCAGTCGCTCCGATCAAGCCACCTAGCTCATACATTTTAGGGAGTTCCAACGTCAGACTTGTGATGGTAAACAGGATTGTGATGGCGATGGCATCCAAGACGCGCTCGAGTATGATGCTGGCGAGTACGGAGGTTTTACTCAGCATGTGGGTTCTACTGAGTACATACATGCGCAGCAATTCACCCAGATGGGCCGGAAGGATATTGTTGCCCATGAACCCGATCATGGTCGCCGGGATAACCTGGTTTGTTCGGAAGTTGTGGATAGGATGGAGCAATGTAGCCCACCGATAAGCCTTGGTGACGTAAAAGAGCGTAAGGAGTGCCATGAGTGGAAAGAGCCATTCGTATTCAGCACTCTCCAGAGCCGTGGCTGTCGCCTTGAGCCCTTCCCATTTTGATGTCAAATCAGAGCCCGGCACCGCAAGCCAGAGGCAGAATATCGTGACCCCGATACCCAGAATGAGCTCTACGTATTTTCGCTTTTGTTCAAGCAAAGCACGGTCCCTCAAACGCTCGGCAAAACAGTCCCCCGGCCACCTACCATAGATCATAAAGCGTCGTCATGCCGGAAGGTTCACATGATCTCAAGATCTGCCGGATTATAGCAGAAAATCTTTCCAAAAGGCACGCCATATTGATTCACCAACCCTGTCCCTCTCAGCGCTGAAAACGCGGGTTTCTCTTGTCAAGATATGTGATGGATCCATGTGTCTATGCACACGATTGACGTTGTTCCATCTTGTGGAGCCCCCACGCGCAAGCGCGTGGCTTTCTGCGCAGGCGGGTAAAGAAACCAAGCGAACGCGCTGTGTCACCCCCGACAGGAAAGCCGGCAATCGCAATAAGGGAGCTCGCGTTCCGGTTTGATCAATCAGTGGCGGTAAGTCCGCTCCGGCAGGTTGATCCTAATCATAACATGCGGTGATATGTTTTATATGGGAGCTGAGGTGGAAAACCAAAAGAAGTGGTTGTCTCTGATCTTCAGTGGCGTTCATGCGGGCGAGTTGCAGATATGAAAAGACCGAGGATGAAGTCATAGAACAAATCCACGCAAAACGAGCTCCCACACCATCCCCCGGGGGAGCCCTCGATGCACACCTCAGGAATATTTTCACACAAACTGCGGGTATCTGGCCATGGAAGGCAAAGGATAAAGAGGCTCTCTGCCGCGGTTTCTGTAGACCTTGCCCTTAGGAAGAAGCGTCACTCATGACAGCAGCCAGCCGTTT
>JASFTV010000291.1:0-4861 GCA_050050615.1 Desulfobacteraceae bacterium | reverse complement strand
CCCAGACCTAGCAGGACCCAATGGATGTTACCCTTCATAAATCGGCTCAAGTTCACGACGATCTGCGTAGGTGTGGGGAGCGCGGATCCGAAACTTGCAAACATGTCCTCAAACACGGGTATCACAAAGATAAGGATGACAGCAATAACGATAATGGCAACGCACACAACAACAATCGGATAGGTCATGGCCCCTTTGATCTGTGTTCTCAGCTTTTCCGCCTTCTCTATAAACACGGCCAGTCGGCGCAGAATGGTGTCTAAGATACCGCCCACCTCACCAGCGGCCACAAGATTCACAAAGAGGGCATCAAAAACCTTAGGGTGCTTTTTCATGGCCTCGGCCAGGGTGGATCCGCCTTCCACATCCTTCGTGATCTGCTTGAGAATGCTCTTGAATGTCGGGTTTTCTGACTGTTCCGCAAGAATTGTCAGTCCCTGGACCAGAGGAAGTCCCGCATCGATCATAGTAGAAAATTGCCTGGTAAATACCACCATGTCCTTATTGGTTATCCTTGGCTGCAGGAAAGATATTCCTTCGAAGAGATCTTTCGGTTTCGGCTTTAGTTTCTTAACCGTGAAATTACGCTTCTTGAGTTGACTCAGAGCGATATTTTCATTCGCGGCGTCTATTTCCCCTTTAAGCTTTCTTCCTCTTTTGGTTTCTGCAACCCATATGTAGACAGGCATACATATCCCTCCTGTAGCGCTTTCCTATCAAATAACCGATCAACCTGGTTCGGTTGACCAATAGGAAGTCTTTCGCCTAAGAAATGTTGTTGTAATTTTAGTGAAATACGCCGATTATGTCAAGCATTCTCAAGAGGTGTCTTTTTTCCTCTGCTTCGACGTATGCTTTTGAACCCCGCCATTTCCCTATCCTGCCAACACTTTTGTCACAGTTTAAGCTTGACAATAGACGCATATTCAATGTTATATAACTTTTTCGAATAATTCACGGATTTGAGAAAAAACGATCAAAGGAGGAATGTGCTGTGAGTGAAATTACTGCTCCTATGGGAGGGAAGGTGATCGATGTTAAAGTAAGCGTGGGAGATACGGTCAATGAAAATGACGAAGTGCTTATCCTTGAAGCTATGAAAATGGAGTTACCCGTTGTCGCAACAGCATCCGGCACTGTCAAAGAAGTAAAATGCAATAAAGGCGACGCCGTGGAAGCAGATGCCGTTTTGATCGTATTGGAGTAAATCAACGAAAAAGCGCTGGGCGCCTGGATGATGACCGCTTGTGGACGATCTGTATGAAAACAGAAGAAAATATCAAGGAGCTTCTAAAAAGAAACTTTGAGGCGGAATTGGGCATTCATCGACTATCTCTTGATCAACGAAACACCGCGGGCAAGATAACCAGAAAGAGTGCTCTCCTCAACAAGGGTAGCCTCCAAGAGATGGACATTCTCACGGGGCACTTGGATCACGATTTTGAAACTATAGTAGAAGTAAAGAAGATCGCTGGCAACGGGGCGGTTCATCCACCCTCAACCTAGTTAGAGGAATGCTCGTTTCAGATTTCGGGGATAAATCCCGCAAAGAGGTCGCTCAAAGACAAAAGCCCTTCCCTTTTACAGGAAAGGGCTTTTTTGTTATCCGTTTTCCTGGTGGCTTAGTTTTGTTGCGCCTCAACCCCCTTGCTCATCCTCGAAAGGATAGATCCATAGATGGACATGCCCAAAAAGAGACAGAGAAGGACCACAAAGACGCCGATAAACCTTAGGAGCAAGGTACCAATGATCCAAGTCCAGTTGTCCTTCACGATAAGAATGTTGGTCATGCCGTTTTCTTGCTTCTTTGAGATCGTTACTGAATGCCACGGATTATTGCTGTCATCTTCAATGTATGTGGCATCTTCCCAATCACGGAACTTAATATCTTTCAGATCTTCGAATGCCTTTTCGTAGAACCTTTTGGCCTCATCATGCGTTACCGGGGATAACATCTCCAGGCGGCTTGCGTTCTTCAAAAGCGTTTTCCCACCCGGGATCACGGGTACCCCAAGGAATTCCTCCGCCATCAAGAGGGCAGGATGCATCATGAAGCAGAAACCGGAAAAGAGAATCAAAAGAGCTGCTTTTTTCATTTTGTATCCCCTTATGAATACGCGTATCAATGATACGGATATGAATTACTGGAACATAGCGATGAACATTCCCGCAGCCGCTGCCGAACCAATCACGCCCGCCAGATTGGGGCCCATGGCGTGCATCAATAAATGGTTCGTTTTATCATATTTCAACCCTTGCACTTGAGAAACCCGTGCGGCCATCGGTACGGCCGAAACCCCTGCCGATCCAATCAAGGGGTTGATCTTCTCCTTCAGGAACAAATTCATCACCTTTACCGTGAATATGCCGCCCATCGTACAGACCGCAAAATCTAAAATACCAAGGCCGAAGATGAAGAGGGGTTTCCAGCTCAGAAATTTGTCTGCATGCATCGTCGCCCCCACAGAGATTCCAAGAAAAATGGTGACAATGTTCATCAGGGCGCCTTCCGCCGTTTCGGTCAATCGTCCGACAACCCCGCTCTCTTTCATAAGGTTCCCCAGCATAAACATGCCCATGAGCGGGGTCACCGATGGAACCAGAAGCGTGATGATTGCCGCCGTCACCAGAGGGAAAAGCATCTTTTCTGTTTTGGAAACAGGGCGCAGTTGGCGCATCCGGATCTTTCTTTCCTTATCTGAGGTCAGTAATCTCATGATGGGGGGTTGGATAACCGGCACCATCGCCATGTAGGAATACGCGGCCAGCGCATTAGGCCCCAGCAACTGGGGTGCCAGATGCTGAGTCAGATAAACCGTGGTGGGGCCGTCAGCGCCCCCGATGATGCCCACGGAAGCAGCCTCCTTCAGGGTAAACCCAGCCAGCACGGTGCCCGTAAAGGTAATAAACACCCCCAATTGGGCCCCTGCCCCAACCAACAGGGTTTTGGGGTTGGATATGAGCGGTCCAAAGTCGGTCATAGCACCCAAACCCAAAAAGATCACGCAGGGGATCACCTCCCACTCCAGGCCGTAGTGATAGAATATTCGCAAAAGTTGCCCATGACCTTCTGGAGAATAGCCCATCAAGGGAACCAGAGGAAAGTTCACGATGAAGATACCGAATCCAATGGGCAATAGAAGAAGCGGTTCATATTTTTTTGCAATAGCCAGATACATAAAAAGGGACCCCACCCCCCACATGACAATGAGCTTCCATGAGAAGTTGAAGATACCGGTTGTGTACGCAATACCGCGCAACATATCCAAAATTTCATTCGCAGTCATGATCACCTACTCCGTCTAACAGGTTTAGTGGGAAGCAAAGATTTCAGTTGACTTGCCTTTAGTTACGTTGTAGCTATAATTAAGCTACAGCATTTTGTCAAGGACAAAATGTGGGCGCCCAAAAATTGTTTGACAGCCGGGTCTTGCCTGAAATATTTTCCATTTCTAATGAGACAAACATCATACTGGAGGAAGGGTTATGTCAGAAGTCAACAATTTGAAATCTCTTGAAGAAGCGTTCGGGAGATGGTCAAGGAATGTGGAGGGAAAGCTCGCCAAAAGACCCGAGAGAAAGACAGGTTTTGTGAATGCTTCTGGAATTCCTGTCGAGAGACTCTATACGCCTCTGGATTCCAAGGCGGTGAATTACCTTTCTGATATTGGTTTCCCCGGGGAATACCCATTTACGCGGGGGGTACAGCCGACCATGTACAGAGCCAGGTACTGGACCATGAGGCAGTATGCCGGATTCGCGACGGCAGAGGAATCCAATAGGCGTTATAAGTTCCTTCTCGAACAGGGACAAACAGGGTTATCCGTCGCCTTCGACCTACCCACCCAGATAGGTTACGATTCAGATCACGAGATGGCGATAGGCGAGGTGGGAAAGGTGGGGGTTGCCATAGATTCGCTCAGAGATATGGAGACCCTCTTCAGCGGTATTCCCCTCGATAAGGTCAGCACCTCCATGACGATCAATTCACCCGCCGCTGTTTTGCTGGCTATGTACGTCGCTCTCGCTGAACAACAGGGTGTTTCGCCAGAAAAACTCAGGGGAACAATTCAGAATGACATCCTAAAGGAATATTCTTCCAGAGGAACCTACATTTTCCCGCCCAAGCCCTCGATGCGCATTATTACGGATATATTCTCATTCTGTTCGGAAAAGGTGCCCCAATGGAATACCATAAGTATCAGCGGCTATCACATCCGTGAGGCAGGGTCGACCGCTGTTCAGGAGGTAGCCTTCACTCTGGCCAACGGAATCGCCTATGTTCAGGCAGCCTTGGAGGCTGGGCTCGATGTGGATACTTTTGGCCCGAGGCTCTCATTCTTTTTTAATTCCCATGTTGACTTTTTTGAGGAAGTCGCAAAGTTCAGGGCTGCAAGGCGTCTTTGGGCAAAAATCATGAAAGAAAGATTCGGCGCTAAGGATCCCCGGTCCATGATGATTCGCTTCCACACGCAGACGGCCGGGTGTACTTTAACGGCCCAACAACCTATGAACAATATCGTAAGGGTCGCATTTCAGGCCTTGTCAGCTGTGCTCGGGGGTACCCAGTCTCTGCACACCAATTCCATGGATGAAGCCCTTTGTCTTCCTTCAGAAAAGGCCGTCCAGGTCGCGCTGCGAACCCAGCAGCTGATTGCTTACGAATCAGGGGTTGCCGAGACCGTTGACCCTTTGGGTGGTTCGTACTACATAGAGACGCTCACCCGAGAAATCTATGAAAGTGCAGAGGCCTATATCCACAAGATTGATGAGATGGGCGGAGCCCCGGCAGCCATCGAAAAAGGCTACATACAGAAAGAGATACAGGAAAGCGCTTACAAATATCAACGGGAGATTGAAA
>JASFTV010000290.1:0-4870 GCA_050050615.1 Desulfobacteraceae bacterium | reverse complement strand
ATCCGAGTCTGACGGTCTCTTTTACAGGTCGCCTGTCCCTTGCCTCGCCAAGAAACTGGTTCAATTCCCTTTCATACGTATCCGGATCAGATTTGAAGTCAGAGCTGGTCACCAGGAAAACGTGATTTTCGAATCCGGTGACCACATTTTCCTGGAAGGTGAGCCTATCCAGTTCTTTCAGCTTGCGCCTGATCCTACCCAGCTTCTGTCTGGTTTTATCTATGTCCGCCCAAGTGGCCGAGAGAGCCTGTCTCAGCCTCTCCATCTGGTTCATCAAGAGATCTTTGTCCCGACTAAGCGGATATTCAAAAGGGATCACGCTTACCCCTCTGCGCGCAAGCAACTCAGCCAGGGCCACGGTATTGCTACAGTCCCCGCCGGTGACTGCGACCAGAGATTTCACATCATGATTGATCACGGTGGCATAGATCCCCTTGATCCAAGAACAGATGTTGTGCGCAAATCCTGCAACCTCGGCCTGTCTCACCAGTTTTTCTGGCTCATTTGAGGCGATGAATAGATTGTTGAGGTCGACCGGTTTCAGATTGGCGGCGAAGACAATTTCGACCGGAATCGTGGATGTGAGGCCCACCATGTCTGAACGGCTTATTTCATCAGGCAAGATCTATGGCCTCCACCCAGTGAAATTTCAAAGCGGGGAGTTCAAGGCAGGTCAATTTGTTCCCGTAGACCGCACCGGTATCCAGCCCTATCTTGTTTTCCATCATGACAGGTTCGGAAAAAGGCGTGTGACCAAAGATGATTCTTTTTCCGAAATCATATTCTGAAAAAATGAAGGGCTCCCGAATCCACAGGAGATCTTCAAGCGTCTGATTTTCAAGGTCTACACCGGGACGAAAACCGGCGTGAACCACATAATAATCCTCGAGCTCGATCCATTTGCGAAGGGATTTCAAGAAAGACAAATGTCCCTCCGGGATAAGGGGCTCCCCCTCAATATGATGAGCCAGGCGATAGCTATTCAGGGTCGCTGCTCCCCCATTCAAGAAAAACGTGACATAGTCCCTACCCTCAAGGAAATCCAGGAGGATGCTTTCATGGTTCCCCAACAGACATTCCACAGAGTGGGCAATTTTCGAGATTTCCAGTATGAAATCAATGACGCCACGAGAATCCTTCCCGCGGTCTATGTAATCACCCAAAAAAATCAGCCGGTCTTTGTCTGGGTCCCAGTCAATCTTATCCATGAGCCTCTTTAGCATCTCTAAACAGCCATGGATATCTCCAATGATAAATATCCTTTCGCTTTCCATCATATACGGATTATGAACCGCATCCGGTCCCTTGGATCAAGACGTGTCAGCCCTGCCTTCCTTGCTGCGTCGGTGGCTTCCCTGAACTCCTGTGATGTCAGTCGCCGGTTTATGAATTCATCCCGGTGCACTTCACCGCAGGGCCTGTATTGATCCATGACATTGACATAGGTGTTAGGAGAAATCTTTCGAGCCAAGAATTCTACGATTTTTTCAGTTCCAGCGATTTGGTTGGGCATGACCAGGTGTCTCACCAGGAGCCCTTTAACGGCCACGCCATGCTCATCCACGACAAGGTCACCCACCTGCCTGTGCATCTCCTGAAGGGCTTCAATAGCCACGTCCCCATAGTCAGGCGCCTGACAATACCTCTGTGACCACTGTGTATCCCAAAATTTAAAATCGGGCATGTAGATGTCAAAAATACTCTCTAGAAGCTCCAGTGTTTCTTTACGGTCATAACCGCCGGAATTGTATACGAGGGGAATCCTCAGCCCGTTTTCAATGGCATGGACCAATGCTTCCAGAAGCTGAGGAACAACATGGGTGGGGGTGACAAAGTTAATGTTATGACAGCCCCTTTCCGCAAGTTGAATCATCATGTAGGCGACCTGCTCAGGCTCGACCTCAACGCCCTCTCTCAGGTGGCTTATTTCATAATTCTGGCAGAAGCTGCAAAGGAGATTGCATGAACTCAAAAAGATGGTCCCAGAGCCATGCCGACCCACCAGAGGCGCCTCCTCACCAAAATGGGCATTGTAGCTCGCTACCTTCGCCTGCCTTCCCGTCTCACAGAAGCCTCTCTCATCCTCCAGACGATTGACGCCGCACTCCCTAGGACAGAGTCGACAGGATTCCAGTAGGGTCAGGGCCGTTTCAACCCGCTCTGCGAGTTTGCCCTCACGGTATAGTTGGAGATAGGACGGTTCCTTCATGACCTTAGGATTTCAAAAAAACATCCCCCTGCCAGGACAGGCGCCTAAACAGGGGGACATCTGTTCAGTACACCTGATGTGAAGTTTTCTCAGAACCTAGTCTCGACTCTGACCGAATATCCTGAGGAGCATCAAAAATAGATTAATGAAGTCCAGGTAAAGGGATAGCGCTCCCAGAATAGCCCCTTTTCTGATCACCGCGCCGTCCAGATCAGCGGGCTGGGTCAAGGCCATATTTTTTAGCTTTTGGGTATCATAGGCGGTCAAGCCCACAAAAACGATGACCCCGATATAGCTTATGACCATACTCATGCCACTACTACGGATGAACATGTTGACCAAGGATGCGATAATGATGCCTATAAGACCCATGACGAGAAACCCGCCCAACGAGGTCAGATCTTTCTTGGTTGTCCACCCGTAGAGGCTGCATGCCAGGAATGTGCCCGCACAGATAAAAAACGTGCTCACAATGGACGCACGGGCATACACAAGAAAAATGAAGGAAAGCGTCAAACCGTTCAATCCCGAATAAATCACAAAAAGGGCGGTGGCGGTGCCTGCGCTCATCCTGTTCACCATGCCGCTTATAGAGAAGACAAGAGCGAGTTCGGCAATGATAAGGCCAAAAAAGATAAGGCTGTTGCCGAAGATGAATCGAATCATCGTCTCGCTAGTGGATACATAGAGGGCTATGAAACCTGTGAGTGCGAGCCCGATGCACATCCAGTTATAGACGCTTCGGACGAAATCGTTGACTAAGACGGCTGTCCTTTGTCTAAGTACCGTATCCGTTTGCATAAACTCCTCCAGGGTGTGGATCTTAAGTATTATAAGGTGCTCTATCGAAACTTCAAGTTCTAAAATCCCCGAATTCAGCCTCCTAGAAAACGGCTCGCTCTGTGCTCAGGGTGCTTCAATGGGGCCCGTTTTGAGGAAACCTGCCCTTAAGCGCCTGAATTCTCTCCAGGAGTGGTGGGTGGGAATAATTGAAGTGGACGTATAAAGGATGGGGGCTAAGATTTGAAAGATTATCCCTCGCCATCTTCTTTAATGCGGTTATCAAGGGTGTCGCACTCTCCAAGGTTTTGACCACTTGTTTGTCAGCCTCCCGCTCGAACCTTCTGGAAATGGCCATGGCCAAAGGGGCTAAGAAAAACCCGACAGGCTCCCATAAGAGTCCCACCAGAAGGAGTCCCCCGTAAAGCGATTTCTCGTAAAAACCGAAGCTGGCATAAAGGTGATCCCAAATGACCATCTCCGACGCGACATAGAGGAGAACAAGAGATGCCAGGCCCGTGATGAAAAGCTGCTTCTTGATATGATTCCTTTTCAGATGTCCGATTTCATGGGCAAGAACAGCCAGGATCTCATCATCCCCGTGGGATTCAATCAATGTATCGAAGAGCACAATCCTTTTCGTCTTCCCCAGGCCGGACAAATAGGCGTTGGTATGACGGCTCCTTTTTTTGGCATCCATCTGAAATACGCCTTTAATGGGGATTCCTTCCCTTTCAGCGAGGCGCCCTATTTTTTCAGCCAGTGGGCTGTCGCCGATGGCCTTGAATTTGTTAAAGATCGGCGCAATGAGTGTGGGATAGAAAACAAGCAGCAACAATTGAAACGAAAAAAAGATGAGCCATGCCCAGATCCACCAGGTTTTTCCAGCGTAACCAACCATTAGCAGCAACAGCGATATCAAAACAGCCCCTAGGATTATTGCGAGGAAAAATGATTTCAAGAGATCCAACATCCAGACTTTCCTGGTCCTGGTGTTGAAACCGTATCTTTCTTCAATCACGAATATGCGGTAGTAATCAAATGGCAGATCCAATAGCCCGGCCAGCACAATGGGTACACCGAAAAAGATCAGGCCTCCTGCCACAAAAGAAAGATCTTTAAGCTGTTCAGCCCACCACGGCAACAGGCCAAAAAGGATGACGGCAAGGAATATCACCTTGCCTGCCAGGCCCTTCACCAGAGACAAGTGGGTGTTGTCAAGGGTGTACGCATTCATTTTCTTGAGTTTTCCACCGTCGATCACCTCTTGAAACTCATGGGGCACTTCTGTCCCGTACTTTTTTGAGTAAGCCGCGCTGACTAGATCTATATATGTATCAACAGCGGCACTCAAAAGATATGCGGCAAGATAGAGAGCCAAAAATGTATTGATCGCGATCATGCCTTTATTCTATCATAACTCTGAGAAATTAGGTTCCCATGGTCACCGAGCAGCGACTTTTCGTTTTTGAAAAGAGACTCCCCCATGGCTCGCACGAAGCACCGATTCGTTTTTGGACAAGAATGATGAAGGATATGAAACTATACATTGTCATGGTCGGACTCCCTGCAAGGGGAAAAACGACCATTGCGACCAAGCTCAAAGAGAATCTGATGCACGATTCCGTGAAGACCCGAATCTTTAACAACGGCGAACTGCGGAGGAAGATGATTCAGGGAAATACCGCCTATGCAGGATTTTTCGATCCCAGGAACAAAGAAGGCGTAGCCCTCCGCGAAAAGATTGCCCTCACAAATATAGAGAAGGCGAAGAAATATATCAACAACCATGGCCAGGTGGCTATCCTGGATGCGACCAATGCGAGCCCTGAAAGAAGGAATCGGCTCCGGGCTTTTCTAAATGACTACCCCATCCTTTTC
>JASFTV010000289.1:0-4874 GCA_050050615.1 Desulfobacteraceae bacterium | reverse complement strand
TTTGCATTTCCCGCTCTGTGATAACCCTGTCAATAATACCGTACTGAAGAGCATCCGTACTGTCCATAAAAAAATCGCGCTCCGTGTCCTGACGGATCGTCTTGACATCCTGACCCGTATGTTTGGCCAGGATCTGATGAATGATCGTCTTGATTTTCAACATCTCCTTGGCCTGGATGTCGATATCCGTTGCTTGGCCCTGCACACCACCCAGAGGCTGATGGATCATGACCCTGGCATGGGGAAGTGCATATCTTTTTCCCTTTGCCCCAGATGCTAAAAGCAACGCTGCCATACTCGTCGCTTGTCCCATGCAAATGGTGGTCACGTCCGGTCGGATGTACTGCATGGTGTCATAGATAGCCAATCCTGCCGTGACCGAACCCCCGGGGGAGTTGATGTAGAGGTTAATATCCTTGTCAGGATCTTCGGATTCAAGGAAAAGCATTTGAGCGATGATCGTATTGGCCATACCATCATGAACCTGTTCCCCCATAAAGATAATCCGATCTTTCAAAAGGCGTGAATAAATATCGTAAGCGCGTTCGCCGCGGCTTGATTGTTCCACAACAATTGGAATAAGCATGGTCTCTCTTTCTTTCTCTCATGAAGTTGCAAACAAGCAGTGTGATATACTGCTCAACCAAGGGTGCCACTTAGAAACGGGCCAATTTAGTTTTGGTTGGCCCGCTGTAAATCCTGATCATCCCCGCTCGCGGTTCATCTGGGCTGCTGCGACCTCTTTGATCTTAGCAGCTTTTACTAGATAATTCAAGGTCTTTTCCTCGAGCAGTCTCTCTCTGAACGCATCAACGAGTTGTTTGGCCTCATAGTATCGTCGCAGCACCTGAGGGTCCTGACCCGATTTTTCGGCCATTTCGCTGAAGCCCTCGGACAGCTCCGACTCGTTGATGTTTAGGTCGTTCTGCTTGGCTATTTCTCCCAGGATCAATAGATCCTTGACCCTCTTTTCCGAGGCCGGTCGGAGATCTTCTTTTAGCTTCTCTTCGGTCAAGCCGGCCTTCTCGATGCTTGACCCTATTCGTATAAGGTTTTGTTTCACATTCTCAATGCCGTATCGAATCTCCGTGTCAACGAGACTCTCAGGGAGTTCAAAACTTACGGTTTCCGATATTTTCTTAAGCAATCTCTCCTTGAGTTCCGCATCGATCCTTTTCTCTTCCTTTGTGGTGAGATCCTCTTTGATCTTCTTTTTAAGTGTCTCAAGGTCACTAAAATCAGCCCCAAGGCTTGCGGCAAATTCATCATTCAACTCAGGAAGCTCCATCAGCTTGATTCCACTCACCTTAACCTTGAAATGAACGCTTTTTCCGGCAAGTTTGTTATGGAAGGTGTTCTCTTCGAAATCCACCTCTATCTCAGTATTATCTCCAACCTTGAGGCCCACCAGTCTCTTTTCAAATTCGGGGTGAAACTCATCGCTGCCGACTCTCAGCAGGAAATTATCCGCCTTGATCCCATCCAGGGGCTTACCCCCCTCGAACCCTTCATATTCGAGGACAACATAATCGTCCTCCTGGACACCACGGTCTTCACCCACAGGCTTCAACTGACCGTTCGCTTTCCTGATCTCCTCCAGCTGCTTGTCCACGTCCTCGTCCGTCACTGAGAGCATTTCTCTTTCAACTTCAATGCCCTCATAATCCTTCAATTCAAAAATGGGCTTGACTTCCATGATGGCCGCATACTTGAAATTCTGCCCTACTCTCAGCGTTTCATTCTCAACCATAGGCATGCTCAAGGGGTAGGTTTGGGTCTCTTCCACCGCCTTAGGAAGCGTCTCGGTGACAAGATTCCTGGCCACATCCTCCACCACCTGGTCGCCGAAATATCTCTCCAAGATCTTCCTCGGGACCTTTCCCGGCCTAAATCCCCGGATCTTCGCTTTTTTTCCCAGCCTGCTGTAGGCTTTGTCGAGCTTTTTGTCGACCTCTTCAGCCTCAACCTCAATAATCAGCTTCTTCTTCACAGGGCTAATCTCTTCAAGACTTGTCTTCATTTCTAAACTCTCATGCCCTGAAAATTTGGCGCTTCTCAAGCAAAACAGATGTCATAACTCAAGGCCTTCAGCATTCGTTTAGCTCAGAGAGGGGTTTCTCAGGTCCTCGGAATATCAGAAAATTAACTATGATTTCTCCGATTTCAAGCAAGAAGATCATTATAGAATGACCCTCCCTGTTGTCAACAACTTAAACCTGCTTTGACGCTCCACAAGTTCTCCCGCGCTCATGACATCGTATTGCACAGCAACGATTGAGAACGGTCATCGGCTTTTGGGGAATCGCCGTGGAATGTCTCGGTCTTCGACATGCGTTGAAGGTTCATGGTAAGGGATTCAATTTCGTCATGAGGAGGGAAAAACGAGGGGTCTCTCAAGACTTATATGCCCTGACTGACATTTGTCCGTCTCATAGAATGATTTTCATTCTTTGGTTCGCTTCTTGACCAGATCTATAAAGGCCTCTAAATTCTCCTGAGAACCAAATACCTCATTGTACAGTTTCTCGCTCCAGGCTTTAAGGCCTGTCTTGAATATTTGATGGATCAATTTATCCGTATTGTCTGTTCCCTGGAGCTTCAACACCTGGTAAAGCAAGTCGTCGGGAACCCGAATAGGATACACCGCCGTCGGAGAATCCGTATCAGATTTTAGATATTCCTGGACACTCTTAAGGATTCTTAAGTTTGCGTACTTCCGGTTGTATTCTCCCTCATCCATCTTCCTGAATTCCCAATTTGGGAATTATATTAGGCCCTCACTATTAAGTCAACGTGAAAAGGGCTATGCGAACCCCTTGACAAGGTGGGTTTTAGGTCTTTACAAATCCAATTTTTTGGGTAAATTAGTATGCTGGTGTTTTTATAGAAGGTTTTCTCAGAATGCCTATTTACGAATACCAGGCTCAAAACCTCAAGAAAGCATGCTCTCGATGCAGGGACCCTTTCGAACTGCTTCAAGGGATCGGTGAGGCGCGGCTGACCGCTTGCCCCAAGTGTGGCAATGCGGTAAGAAAGATTATCTCCTGGTGCCACTCCGCGGTTGTGGAGGCCTCTGAAGAATCCACCAGGGTGGAAAAAAAGGTCAAAGAATACGAGGACTCGGGCATGTGGAGCCATGCTGCTGAGCTGGCTGACAAACATTCTGAAAAGACCAAGGACAAGGACCTTAAGATGAGGGCCCTTGATAATTACAAGAAGGCGGGTTATGATAGCGATTCGCTCGCCAAGAGTGCGAAACTAAATCATGATTGAAGGAGGATTGTTTTTATGGTGAGCAAGAAATATGGTTGTTCAGTTTTCGCGGCTCCTATTGTCTTTATGATCGTGGCCTGGGGTTTGCTCTCTCCGGTGCCTTCTGCATTGGGTGGTGAGAATGAGGGGAAGAAAGACCTCCCGCCTCGCGCTATTTCAATGGCTCCCGAATATACGGGCGTGGTCATACCCAAAGGCGAGGACGTGAGCATGGACCTGAAGGTGATCAATGGAGGCATGCAAGATGAGTATGTTGATCTCAAAGTCACGTCCGTGCCTGAGGGCTGGAAGGCGAGAATAAAAACTTATAGCTTCGAGGTGACCGGCGTTTATGTGAAAAGTGACTCATCAAAAAGCCTGACCTTCAAGGCGGAGCCAGAGAAAGGTACCGGCCCTGGAGATTATGTCTTTGCCATGAAAGCGGAAACCCAAGACGGGAAGTTGACCTCCTCCGGGCAGGTGATGATCACTCTGATAGAAGAGAAAAAAGAGAAAAAGGCTGGAGGGGTCAATATCACCACGTCCTATCCCGTGCTTCGGGGCCCTACAGATGCCCAGTTTGAATTCTCGTTGGAGGTGGAAAACAAACTGGAAAAAGATACGATCTTTAACCTCGCCGCTGACGGGCCCAAAAACTGGGAGATAAACTTCAAACCAGCCTATGAAGAAAAGTTCATATCGAGCTTGAGAATTAAGACGGGCCGGAGTGAGACCATGGCTGTTGAGGTCAAACCCCACCCTCTGGCTGAACCGGGCAAATACCCGTTAAAGGTCAAAGTCAAGTCGGAAAAGGCTGAGGCTGAGGCTGATCTCGTGATCCTCCTCACCGGGACCCATAAGCTGGATGTGGGCACTGCTACCGGATTGCTTTCACTGTCCGCCTTTCAGGGAAAGGATGCAAATCTCTCCTTTTATGTCAAGAACAGTGGCTCCGCGACGCACAACAATGTCCGCTTTCTCTCTTTTAAACCTGAAAACTGGAAGGTGGAGTTTAGACCGGAGAAAATTGACACCCTCGCGCCCGAAGATATCAAGCAGGTTGAGGTCGCCATTACCCCGGCTGAGCAGGCCCTTGTTGGGGATTATTCTGTATCCCTCGCTGTGGAGGGCGAAAAGGTCACCAAGAACATGGAGTTCAGGGTCACTGTGAAAGCATCCACGGCCTGGGGTTGGGTCGGGATTGGTATTATTGTTCTCGTCATTGCGGGGCTTGTTGTCCTGTTCATTCGTATGGGAAGGCGGTAAAATGGAAACCCAAGCGATTATAGAGACCAAAGATCTTACAAAGATCTATGATCACCAGGCGGCTGTCGACCACCTGAGCTTTCACGTTGAGGAGGGGGAGATTTTCGGCTTTTTGGGGCCAAACGGTGCCGGCAAGACCACCGCACTCCTGATGCTTTTGGGTCTCAGCCGGCCTACAGAAGGTTCAGCCCGGATCTACGGACTGGATCCTGTCCGAAAAGTGACGGAGGTGAAGCGAGTGGTCGGATATCTCCCCGAGAATGTGGGCTTTTATGGCGATCTGGACGCTGTGCAGAGCCTTGAGTATATTGCCGACCTGAACAGCATGCCCAGAACTGATGCCACGGATAAGATCC
>JASFTV010000288.1:0-4885 GCA_050050615.1 Desulfobacteraceae bacterium | reverse complement strand
ATTCCAAATACTTATTTTGCATGAAAAATGAACTTGCTCTAGATATAGTCAGATACATACCCAACTGTGTGAAGTGGAATTCCACTTAATGGAAAAGTTTTACACAC
Source organism: Desulfobacteraceae bacterium (assembly GCA_050050615.1). Taxonomy (GTDB): domain Bacteria; phylum Desulfobacterota; class DSM-4660; order Desulfatiglandales; family HGW-15; genus JASFTV01. Next base: position 4,778 of record JASFTV010000288.1, on the reverse strand, counting down.
TTTATGGGATAAAACTGCGAATAGAATCAGTCAGGCGTGGTTGGCCCAAAAATGCTCATGCTGCACAGGACTCTCCCAACATTTTGCAGGAAAGCTTGACTTGGAGACGCAATCCGATATTTTGGTATCGTTCAAAAGTGTTGGCATGGCAGCTCTCTTTGTCCCTTAGCCCCTCACACACTCAAGGAGGCCATGACCTTTTTCGAAAGGGGATCTCTCAGAAAAAGAATCCCACCGGACTCTGCAGTGGCCAAAAATTCGGGGTTCCTGCCCGCCACCTGCTCGCTCATGCCCCCCACAGTGGCAAACGGATCAGCTTCGCGTCAGGAGAATGCCAGGGGGCTCAGCCGAGGCAGGCGGGTACGCCCCTAAATACCTGGTAATCTCCGATGAGCTTGTCAAACCTCGAATTTTTGGGCACCACTACCAAGCACCTTAGAGATCCTCTTGCCTCCGGCCCATAGGGCCTACGGTCCGGAGGGAGAAAAATGGTCATGGCCGCGAAATGGGTTTGGGGCAGAGATGATCATGCATGCCAATATTTTTGAACGTTACTGATGTCTTACAGATCACTGACAATGATGTCATCATATAATCCAAAAAAGAGGCGGACGAAAGAGATGATCTCATCATTACCCACGGGAAAGATTGCCCCGGATATCCTCGGAAAGCTCATCACCGATTATACCCACACAGGGGGCAGGGTCCTCATCGGCGCAGGCATTGGCGAAGATGCCGCAATTATCGATATGGGTGATATCTACCTGGTCGCAAAGACCGACCCCATCACCCATGTAACCAGTGAGATCGGACGCTATGCTGTATATATCAACGCCAATGACGTCGCTGCGATGGGGGGGAAACCGCTCTGGTTCCTCGCTACACTGCTCATGCCTGTAGGGAGTCGTACAAGTGAGGTGGAAAATATCTTTTCTCAAATATCAGAAAGCTGCAAAGCGTTGGGCGTGATATACTGCGGCGGACATACCGAGGTGAGCAGCAGTGTGAATAACCCCGTTCTGATAGGGCAGATGCTCGGGGAGGTTAGCCGTGCGGAACTTAAGCCCAGTTCAGGAGCGCACGAGGGTGATGATCTGATTATGACCAAATCAGCAGCCATAGAGGGGACGGCCATCATCGCTCTGGAAAAGGAGAAGGAATTGGGTACCCATTTCCCGGAAAGGCTTATCCTAAGGGCCCAAAACTACCTCCATCGTCCAGGCATCAGCATCGTAAAAGAAGCAACCGTCGTGACGCCTTTTAAGGGGGTTCACGCCTTGCATGACCCGACCGAGGGAGGCGTCGCGACCGGCATCTTTGAAATGGCGACTGCAAGCGGTTTGGGCGTCGAGGTGTATTATGATCGCATTCCTGTCAGCGAAGAGACTCATGAGCTTTGCAGGTATTATGGGGTCGACCCACTGGGTACTTTCGCTTCCGGTTCACTCTTAATAGCCGCTTCTCCCGAAGTTTCTCAGGATGCCCTCGATGCGCTGGCAAAAGAAAGTATCGCGGCAACCCGTATTGGCGTTCTGGTGGACCAAGAGCAGGGGATGAAGCTCCTTAAGGGGTCGGAATCCATGCCTTTACCCGTATACCATCAGGATGAGCTCTCAAGAATTTTTGGATAGGTCCACCTTCAGGCCAACAAATTATGCTCTCGCCTCAAAAGCCACCCGGTCGTCAGACAGCCTCAGATGATCGAATGACTGAAGTTTCCACTCAGCAGTGAATTTGGGAAGGGTGTTTAAGACTCCCAACAGAATACCCCCATTCTGCCAGAGGTGTGCCCGTTTTGAGGTTTCTTTTCATCTGGATAAGACCTTTATGCCACTAAAGCATGATATACCTTCGCTGAACACCGAAAAATCTAGAATGACTCTGTCTGCTTGCAGTTCAACTGATCAGGGAAAGGCCGAGAACTTGCAATAAGCCTGGATAATCAGTATAATATGTGTTTGCGTGTATGAATACGAATATTGCTTTATGTGGACAATCTCCTATCTGAGGCGCTTTGTGGATAGTATTGAGCGTGTACGAACAGAGACCTTTGAAAAACCGGCCAAGGTCATTGCGAACGAAGTGAAGCAATCTCAAAATAGCGTGCAAGGCCAAGGAGATTGCCACGTCGCTTCGCTCCTCGCAATGACGTGGAGAGTTGTTTTCCAAAGGTCTCGAACAACTTGGAGAATGAGGCTATGGCCCAGTACGCTAAGACTCTTTCCGAAGTTTAGCTCCCCCGTTCAAAATAAAGGGGGACTCATACACAAGGCAATGATCCTTTCCCAGGGGAGAGATAGATGACCAGGAAAAAGGATAAAGAAGATAAGGGGCCTGAATCCTTTTCTGACAGCGGGGAGTTGTTCGAGGATATTTTTAGGGAAGCCATTACCACTGAAGAGTCCAAAGAGGATGAGAAGGGCGAAGGTGAAGTAGAAATAGAAACGACCGTAGGAAAAGCCGTATCAAAAGAGAGAGCTTCCGATCGCAGAAAAAAGACCGTCAAAGGTCGTTCTAAAAGGAAAAAGCGACCTGAGAAGATCAAGAGTGCCCCCGAGCCAAAAAAGGCAAAAGTCCCATCCCGCCAGAAACCCAAGAAAGGATCGGGTGTCCTAAGAGTCGCTCTGTTACTTGTTTTATTGATCGTCCTTGGGGCTGTTTTTGTCTCCTATTATGGCGTAGAAAAATTTGGTTTTTTGCCCGGGCTTCTGCCACCGAACAAGAAGAAGGTAGCTCAAAAACCCGTTCCGAGAACGGTGGCGACTAAGACCGACACGAAGGGAGGGATCCCTGCAGCTTCGGAGCGAGCAAAACAAACGCCAACAACCCCTTCAAAACCAGCCCCACAAAAGCGGGTGGCCACTGTTTCAAAATCGGTAAAACAAACGCGAACAACCACCCCTCAAAAACCAGCCCCGCAAAAGCAGGTGGCCACAATCTCCAAACCGGCCACTACCCCTCCAAGGCCACCCAGGAAAGAACCGGAGGCTGCCCCTAAAAGGGTCATCGTGGTAAAGAAGGATGTCAGAGCAGACCCTCCTGCTCATGCCGGACAAGTTCAGCCCCAGGAAAAGAGCAAAAAAAGGGCACCGGCTCCGCAGAAACGGGCCACATCGTATCCCTATTCCATTTATCTTGGATCTTACAAGAGCCTTGATAGAGCGAAAATAGCCGTCTCCCAGTATCAAGAAAGGGGACTTTCGCCCTATTGGGTCAAGGTTCATCTTGGAAAGAAGGGCGTGTGGTTCAGGGTCTTTGAGGGACACTTCGAAAAGAAAGGGGAGGCGAAGGCATTCATCAGTGCGGAGCAATTAAAGGATGCAAGCGTTAAGAGGACGAAATACACCAACCTGATTGGTGTTTACTCAACGGAACAGGAACTGAGAACAAAATCATTAGCACTCTTAGAGCTCGGTTACTGCCCTTATGCTATTGCTGGGGCTGATGGCCAAATCTGGCTTTATACAGGCGCCTTCTTAACGAGGGAGGGTGCGGAGGTACAGCATAGGGAGCTGGCATCAAAGGGTGTGCAGAACCGGCTCGTTGTGCGGTAAGTTGGAAACCGGCTCGTGCCCGCGGATAGTATGTGGATGAGCGCGAGAAGCACTTTGGAAGTCTCGGCCATGATTGTATATCCACAGCGCTCTGGCAACAACCATATTCTGCACAAAAAAGGGGTAACGGGATTGCTCCGGGAGGAGATTAGAGCCCGAAACCCCATGGAATGAGCAAGACAACGCGGTTAGGGGCGGTTGCATTCCCTATGCGAAAAACTGATGTCGCTTGTAATGGAGATAGTGTTCAGCGATGAAATTGAGCGGCTTTTTTGCCTTTTGAAAATTCTCGTGAAGGGCCCAAAAAACTTCTGACAATTCCAATTGGTTGGCTGATCGGTGTTCGGCCGCCAGCTTATAAAATTTTCGGCCTTCCTTTTCATAGTCCTCCGGACGGATCCTTACCTTCCCGGGGATCTGCGGCCTGAGTTCACCTGAAAAAGGATAACGGGAGTCCCGCTCAGCATAATCCGGAAATATGCCGAGAATGAAAAGGCAGATGTCTGCAATTCTCTTATAGAAACCGAGCCGATACTCATTCTCCACCGCTTCAGAGAAACTCTTAAGACTGTGGATGTCCAGGTCGCTGAATCGTATTTTCTTCCAGATCCCCTTTCTTGCTCTGAATGAAATGGCGTAGCTCTCGATTCTGGTGAAGGAAGAGAGCATGTCGGCCAAATAGAGAAGAAGGGACCTATTGTTTAGAAGACCCGCCACATCCTTAGCGTCGAATACGGGAATTTTCATGGAGCTCGATTTTTCAACGGTGTAGCTTGTTCGTGCCAGATCATTGGCCGCATTTCTGAGCAGGATCTCAAAGAAAAGAAGCGGAGAAATTTTCAGGAATATCTCGTCATCATCCATCACTCTTTTGAAAACTTTCTCTTCCGCAATGATCTTATTTCTAAAGTCTTCATCTTCTCTGATGATCTGCTTAAGCTTGGGCTTGTCCGCCACGCCAGGGTGAGCCGTCTCTACCAAAAAATCCAAGTCCTTGTCTGAAAAATTTAAACCGCCTACCTTCAAAAGAGACATTCTGAATGACTCCTTTTACAATGTTTGTATTTTCGTATCACTGGCCTGTTCTCCCCAGTCGCGATCTTTTTCAGGCCTTGTATCACGCAGTGAAAAACCGTCGCTTTAATGGATCATAAACTCTCTTAATAGTGAAAAATTATCCAGCGCTTTTCCAGCCCCAATGGCCACCGTATAAAGGGGTTCCTC
>JASFTV010000287.1:0-4894 GCA_050050615.1 Desulfobacteraceae bacterium | reverse complement strand
GAAGTCATTGGGAGAATTTCTTCAAAAGGGGCAGCGAGATGCTGGTTTTCCTTGGCTCGCGAGACCCTACACCGCCTCGATGCGGCACGGCACGTATCGGTGAAGCGGTGTAGCCGCTATCCTGTCGCGGTGGGTGTTCTTGGTGAGTTGATTGACATTGATCCCATAAACCTGGCCACCGTACTCAAGCCCAAATCCATGCGGCATAACCACTGTGCCCTTCGTCGCGATTTCGGATATCTCAACAGGTATTTTGACCTTGGATGCCTCAGTCGCCACCCATACTTCCCCACCATCTTCTATAGCTAGAGTCTGGGCATCCTCCTGGTTCATCAGCAGGGTGCATACTGTTTTGTGGTGGTTCCAGGCAGGATTGCGCATAATGCTGTTCGCCGTGTACGGGAAATGCCTTCCAGCCACCAATACAAAGGGGTAGTCCTTGTTTTCCAGGGCTGCCTTTTCTCTCTCAGCCTCGATCTCGCGGACCCATTCTTTCATCTCTTCTATGTAAAGGTTTATCTTTCTATCCGGTGTTCTTACCTTGGCCAGGTTGTTACCAGGATCCAATTTCCCGATCAGGATACCCTCCGGATGTTCAAGGAGGCTTTGAAAGATCTGATCCCCGAGCAAAGGGGTCACCTCATAACCGGCTCTGGCAACGTCATCCGCAGCATGCTGGGGGTACATCATCAGAAGACCCCATACTGCAGCCAGATGGGCCGACTTAAGGGCCTGCCCCAATGTTTTGGCTGCAACGAAGGGCAACAACCTCGCCGCGTTTTTATCCTGGCCCATGAATTTCATAAGCTCTGCGGCATAAGCCTTTCTGTCCTCATGGGCAAGTTCAAATAGAGAGGGCGGGATTTCTGGTAACAGACCCAAGACCTCGGCCAGACGGGTATATATGTCCCCCTCTTCCAAAGTCTCGCCCCGGCTTTCACAATGGGGATGCCTTGATTGAAAGTACACCTCAGGAAAGGTAAGGTTGAAGAATGTGGCGTCCCATTTTTCAAAGGCTGACTTGGCCGGGAGGACATAATGACTCATGCGCGCGGTTTCGGTCATTGAAATCTCAATGGTTACCAAAAGGTCAAGCGCTTTGAATGCTCGCTCGTACGCGAGCGTGTCGGCATAGGAACGAAGGGGATTTGAACCGCTGACGATCATAGCTCTTAAACGCTCTTCTTTTTGAGAAAGAATCTCTTCTGGAATCACATTAGGGGGAAAGTATCCCATAATGGCCGGTATGTTCGCTTCCGCAGTTCTCCACGTTGTTGGATCCCGTTCATCCGAATGAGACCCCATCGGCATCAAATGCCCGGCAAACACATTGCCCCCCGGTGTCCCGATACGGCCGCAAATCGCCATAAGAATCATTTCAAGATATGAGTTCATCGTACTCTGCCGATCCATCAGCAAGCCCAGGTCCGTTCTCATGGCTGTCGGCTCGCTCGCATAGATTCGGGCCGTCTCCTTGAGGTCGTCATAGGGCAGAGCGCACACCTCGAGCGCTGAGCTTACATCGAACTTTGTGAACCACCCGGCGATCTTCTCAAAGCTGCGGCAATGAGTCTCGATAAAATGTTTGTCTTCCCAACCTTGTTGAAGAATGACGGCGATGAGAGACTTCAGAAAAAGAGCGGCTGTACCCATGCGTATTTTGAGATGCTTATTGGCGCGTTTTGCTGTCTCGCTCAGAAGAGGGTCTACAACGATGAGTTTCTTACTCGGATCTTTGGCGAATTCATCAATTCGCCTTCTCGCCCGGTTGACGCCGGCGTTGCTCACATACCCGTTCCAACCAATCACCAGGAAATTCTTCGCCCTGTCCAGATCAGGCCCCAGATGCAGGTTCTGACGGCCGTAGGCCCGGCCGTTGACCCAGAAAAGGCCTGTCAGTTCCTGGGCCAGTGGGGAATAGTGATATTGGGAACCCAGGGCTGTCAAAAGGGTTCGCCCAAAACCCGCTTCAAGGTGACACCCCTGCCCGCCTCCACCCATATAAGCCAAAGCGCGAGGTCCGTATTGATCGAGAATCTCTTTCAGTCTTTCAGCGATCTCCGCAATCGCCTTGTCCCAGGATATCTTTACAAATTGAGCCCCTTGCCTTTTGAGGGGATGCGTCAGACGTTCCTCATGGGCCTGATATTGGGCTATTTTCATTCCCTTTCGACAACTGTAGCCCTTTGTCCTGGGATGGTTCCTGTCCGGTCGAACCTTGGTGATTTCGTGCCCATCCGTCTGAATTTCCAGGCCGCAGTTATGGTAGCACAGCGCACAAAAGGTTCTTTTCCATTCCGACATACTTTCCCCCTTTACCAAAAATCCCTCGTTCTCAGGATTCACATCTGTTTCACCTCTGACTGCGCAAAGGCCACTTCCCCTTGATAATAGAAAATCCGGGCCCACAGAGGCTGTGTCACAATCCTGTTTTTGGCCTCATTTGTCAATTCGACCCCCGTGCAAACGGGGGGAGAAATCTTAAATTCCTAGCCACTTGCAGCTCTAAGATTCCTCGGCTGTCGCCTCGGAATGACATTATGACACAGCCTCACTGGATCCGGCTTTGTCTCATAGCCCACAGCACTGTTTGAGGAGGCCTTCATGGCACAGTAGCACGATGCTGACCTGGCCCGCAGGACAGGGCTTCTAGGATCCGGTGAGAATTTTGCGTTAGCGAAATATATGATACGGGGGGATATCTGTCAATCTATAGACGAAGGAAGGCAAAAGGGCTGATATCCCGCCTTCAACGAATACCTCTTTCCTGGGCCATTTTGCTCCTGACCGAGGAAGCGATGAGAATCCCGCCTTGAAAAGGTTACCTGGAGAGGGTATAAAGATGCCTGCGGTGGATGGCCATTATCTCGGCCTCCTCTCCCAAGAGGGAAAGCGTATGAAGTTGAGACCCGACGTCATTAGGGCGGATTTAGAGGCAAAGACCTTTTTGAGCGCCTTATGTTTCGAAAAGACGGCCACGCTTGCTTATCTATTAATTTCTGTGTTCACCCTTTGCTCAACCATGGGCTGTTCCAAACGGGTTCCCGTGGAAGAGCCGGTCTCTGTCGAGATATGGTCATGCGACGAGAGTGCCGATGAAGCGATGAAACGCCGAGATTATCTGAAAAGTCTCCTCCTCCACAAACAATTTCTGCGGAGCGATCCCGGCAATGGGCTTGCCTTGTATCACCTGGGGTATTCCTACGGTCAAACAGGAAACCATGAAATGGAAGCGTCCTACTATGAGAAGGCGATCACCCTAGGATATGAGGATGATGCTGCCTATTTCAATCTGGGCATGGCCTATGGGGAATTGGGTCAACTGGAAAAATCCATTGATGCTTTCAAGGAGGCCATAGCGATCAACCCCAACCGGGCTGATCACTACTATGGCCTGGGCCTGGCCTATGACAGAATGGGTGCTGGTAAGCTGGCAGAAGAGGCTTACCGGAAGGCGATCCATCTGGATCCGGAGTTCTTACATGCCCGCTTGGGTCTGAGCATGGTCTATGCGGATAGGGGTGAATTTCAAAAGGCGGCCGATCAGCTTCGAAAAATCCTCGAGCTGGACCCAAACCACAGAGAAGCACGCGAGCTGCTGGAAAAGCTCGAGAGAAAGTGAAGCTCTCCGACTTTTTGTCGAAGAGCTTCACGAGATACACTCATCAGTGACCGGGGCCGCTACGCGTGGTCCTCCGCTAAATATAACACTTTAAGGAGATAGAGCATGGATGAACCCGTGAAACTAGAGCGCAGCGATGGCATTGCCAGAGTCAAGCTGAACCGCCCAAAATCTTATAACGCGTTCAGCCTAGAGATGATTCAGTTTCTTGCAGAAAGGCTCATAGAACTCTCCAGGGACCCCCTTGTGGCGGGCGTGGTTCTTTCCGGCGAGGGTAAGGCGTTCTGTGCCGGTGGCGATCTGAGATGGGTTGCTGAATTTGGGAAGAGTTACGGAGAGGCTTTTCACACCCTTGCGGCCAGATACCATCAGGCTATTCTCGAAATACGACACATGCCCAAACCGGTGGTCGCAGCCATTAACGGACTGGCGGCTGGCGGCGGCTTTTCCTTGGCCCTCGCCTGTGACTTCAGGGTCATGGAGAAATCTGCCGTCTTACGGCAGGCTTACACCAGCAATGGGCTGAGTATTGACGGCGGAGGGACGTTCAATTTGCCAAGGTTGGTGGGACTGGCCAGGGCCATGGATATTGTTGTCTTTGACCGCCCAATTTCTGCAGAACAAGCCCTTTCTTGGGGCCTTGTCACGGAAATGGTGGAAGACGGTCATGCCATGCAAAGGGCGATTGCATTGATCCATGAGATAAGAAAGACGCCTATGTCCTCTTTTGCCGCATCCAAGCGATTGCTGACAGATTCCTTTAACACCTCTTTTGAGGCCCAGCTCGAAAAGGAACGTGAATTTCTGGTATGGTCTGCTGACCACCCCAATGGACGCGAAGGGATCGAAGCCTTTTTGCAAAAAAGGAGCCCTTCATACAACTGAAGGATGAATGCTGGATGGTATAAAGAACCTTGTTTTGGGCCACCCCTGCAGGCTGTTGGTAAGAGCTGGATTGGGGCCTTTTCGAATGGCCGCATCTCAGGAATTGCGCTCTCCCAAAACTGATGCGAATCATTGACTTATTTTGAACACCAGGGGTCGGTTGTATAAAATCAGGGGACTGAAACCAGGGTGTCTTTCAAAATGACCGAATCGAGAAGGAAGAATAAAGAAAGGAAAGCTTTGACCCAATTCATGGCGACCGAGCAGAATGACTACCCCATACGGAGTCAGAGATACATCGCTTTTGAATGTGCCGCCGTCGGCTTTTTGTGCAAGCAGGAGGTGATCGAGCCGAACCACATCACCTACTTCAGGTTCGCAGTCAGT
>JASFTV010000286.1:0-4900 GCA_050050615.1 Desulfobacteraceae bacterium | reverse complement strand
ACGCCGCATTTCTCCGTTACCACACGCATTTCCTGGCTGAATCGGGGGAACGCCGTCACTGTGGGAACCCACTCGTTCTCTTCCATGGCACCGAGAAGATGCTCAAAGAGCGGATCCCCCTCTGCCAAAAAGGATTTTACAATCATCTTGGCTTTGCCGGGGGTGACGTTATAGTACAGGATACCCGGAAATCCGGGGTTTTCCACAATGACGACCGGCTCTGCATAGCAGTGCCCTATGCACCCGATCGTGTGGATGTGGGCCTCCATGTTCAGCTCGGAAAGCCCTTCTTCAAAGGCATGCTTTGTCTCCAGCGCCCCTGAGGCGATACCGCAAGTGGCCATTCCAATGTGGATTTTGGGAACCTCAGCCTCCTTAAATGCCGCCTTGCGTTTCGCGGCTTCCTGTTGGATGGCGTTGAATACCTGATCTATGGCAGCCTGACTCATTTTTCTCTTTCTGCCTTTTCCTTTTCTATCTGGAAGCCGAGGATGAGACCTTCCACTTTGCTCGGAGCCATGTGGCCATGGACCGTTTCACTCACCGTTGCGACAGGCGCCAAAGCGCAGCATCCGACGCAGGCCACCCGTTCAAGGCTGAACTCCCTATCCGACGTGGTTTCCCCGTTCTTGATGCCCAGTTTTCTTTCGAAGTTTTCCAGGATGATGTCGCCACCCCTCACATGACAGGCCGTGCCGAGGCAGACCTTGATGGGGTGCTTTCCCGGGGGATGGAAGCGGAACTGATTGTAGAAGGTCGCAACGCCGTAAACCTCGCTGGAGGCGATCTCCAGATGTTTTGCCGCCATTTTGATCGCCTCAGAGGGGAGATAGGCGTGCCTCTGCTGGATCATTTGGAGGATGGGAATAAGATTGCCTCTGTCTTTACCAAAGTCTGCAAGGGCGGAAGGGATATCCTCTAGAATAGCTTCTTTTTCCACGTCCATCTCGTGTGTCATACCATGCTCCTTCAGCAAGACGAGTCGGAATTTGGGATGAGCAAAAACCTTTCATCCGAAGGCGATCACAGGTCAAAGCGTTGCGCAAGCGATTGTTCAGGTCCGATAACATGGATACAGGCAATACATATCAAGGGGATCTAGATTTTTTCCATGGCACCATAGGCACTCTGGATTCTGTCTCGAAGTAGGAAGCAGAGTTTTTCCAATACACTGAATCCGAGGAATTTGTCACTCACCATCATGGCTCTTAACTCCGCTCCTTTCATGGAAATGACGGTCGAGGGCTTCTGGCAACACGCGGAAGACATCAAGTTGTGAGGTTCATTCAGAAGGGTGGACCAGCAGCCCAGAACCCTCCCTTTCCCGAGGATGGCGATCACGGCGCTTCCCGGTCGAGTGCCCAGATCCATAGCTCTTTCTAAAGATACCTGGCCTTCGGCAATGACATAGATACGGTCCCCGAAATCACCTTGCCGAAAGACATATTGGCCCGGGTCGTACGCCTCAGCGTGACAGAGGCCGGCTATCTTTTGGATATCAGATTTCTCCAGTTCCCTAAAGAACTCACAGCTCTCCAACACATGCTGGATCTCGGAACGGTCCATGGTCACCCCTTTCCTTTTCAAAAGGTGATTGTTTGCGTATGTTCCGTGTCATCTGATGGTTGCCAGTGGATTTCAAAATGCTGGACTTCACAAAAGGAGGCTTCCGGCCAGGCTTCAAAAGCCTGAGAAAGCCATCGCCTTTTCAGGAACCGTTATCATACAAAAAAAATCCGGCCCTGTTAAGAGACCTCCTGCTTAAGATGCACATCCCAGCATTTCGTTGGATGAACCGGTCTTAGAATGATGTCCTGGTGAAGAGACGTGATCCCATATCGGGGTGGTAGGACGCCCTTTGGGCGAGAGGGTCGTGGGCCCGCTGTTCGGGGGGCGTCCGAAGAGGCACTTGGAGACCGGGCGTTCGCCCGAGGCGAAAATCGCCCGGGTGCCTTGTTGGTCCAGAAGAAGGGAAGCTCCTTTCAACGTTCTATCTCGTGGCAATCCTTGCAGTTGCGGTAGGGAGCCTCATCCGATATCCCCTCTTTCTTCATTCGCTTGTGGCAGCCCTTGCAGTTCTTGTGAAAGGCTATCCTGAGTTTCTTTATGTTGCCTTCACTGTCAAAGGGGTCGTGGCAGGAATAACATTTCTCAACGTAGTCGCCTTCCTCCCATATGTTCTTTCCGTCCTCGTAGAAATGGTGACATTCATTGCAGGCCACCTCGTAGTCCTCTGCATGCCCTTGATGGCTAAAGGTCACGGGTCCTTTTCGGTTCGGTTTGTATACCTCCTGGTCCAGAATGATCTCCTCTGGAATCTCCTGAGCCGTCAGGAGACCACTACCAAAGAAGACAATAAGGCCAAAAAGAAAGGTGAAAGAAATTATCGTTTTTTTGTTCGGCATAACAAGGGTCCCCTCTCCTATGTTTATTTCCGCGTTGGTTTAGTTCCGTTCGTAGATACGGGCGGCATATTAACGCCTATGAATCCTTCCCGTCAAGGGCCTTTCAATGTCATATCTAGAGCGTTTCGTAAGTACTGTGGCAATCCTTTCATTGCGACCCCCGTGCAAACGGGGGGAGAAATCTTACCATGTCAATGGGTTGCCAAGATTTCTGCCGGAGTTTGCCCCTTCGGCAGGCTCCCTTCGATGAACTCAGGGCCAGAGGCAGGGCAGGCTCTGAGGCACTCGAAGGGGTCGAAATGCCGTGTTCACAAAGAAACGCTCTACTAGATCCCTTCCCCGCCCTTTCAGATAGGGACCCCATGGTTCCAAGGTCTACGCCCGCCTTACTCCCTATTTACGAAAGGCCCCTCTTCGCAGGTCGTTCTTGACCAAACTAAATTAATATTTTATTATGGTCATCATTATGTATGTGCCGAGGGAATTGACAGACATATTCAGGAAAGCTCTCAGCCAGTTCCCTGCGATTTTGATCACTGGCCCGCGGCAATCGGGGAAGTCTACCTTTGTTCAGCACATCATGGCGGATACCCCCTATGTGACCTTTGATGACCCATTAAACCGGGACTTTGCGCAAACTGATCCGAACAGCTTTCTCGACCAATTTTCCGACAAGACCGTTATCCTCGATGAAATCCAGAATGTACCATCCCTGTTTCAGTATCTCAAAATACGAATCGACAGGGGCAGGAGGGCCGGCATCTGGGTCATGACCGGCTCCCAGCAATTCGCCTTGATGAAGAATATCAGCGAAACCCTTGCAGGGAGAATCACGATCCTCGAACTGGCCCCTTTTAGCCTATTGGAGATCCAGGCCGAAAAGAAGCGTCTCACCGAGATCCTTTGGATCGGTCTTTATCCCGAGCCCGCCTGTTTTCCAGAGAAAAGGGACCTGTGGATGAGGTCCTATGTTCAAAGCTATCTGGAAAGGGATGTACGGCAACTGGAGAATATTAGGGAGTTCAGGGCCTTTGAGATGTTCGTCAATCTCTGTGCCGCCCACCACGCTCAGGAATTTCACCCGGCAAGCCTCGCAAGAGACTGCGGCGTCAGTCAACCAACCATTAAGATCTGGAGCAAGATCTTGGAAGCGAGCTTGATCGCTTTTTTCCTCCCGCCCTTCTTCAATGATTTCGGAAAGCGTATCATCAAGACCCCCAAGTTCTACTTCTCCGATCCCGCTCTGGCTTCCTATCTCACGAGGCAACCCTCCCCTGAGGCCGCTCTGAGAGGAAGCATGGGCGGCGCCTTCTTTGAGGGTCTGGTTGTGAGCGAGGCCTGGAAAGCCTTTCTTCATTCAGGTAAGGCCCCTTCCATATTTTTCTGGCGTTCCCAGAGCGGATTAGAGGTGGATCTTATCATTCAGGCTCAGGGAAAATTCTGGCCGATTGAAATCAAACTGACATCTAGCCCCACGGTGAAACACGCGGAGGTCCTTAATCGGTTTAAGTCCCTTGCAGGCGAGGATGCAGCGGATTCGGGGATTCTTGTGTGCACCGCGGATGGAGAAAGGGATCTGCCCGGCGGGAATATGGCTCTTCCGTGGTTCAGGTTTCCGACCTGGGTGAGGGAGATTATTTGAATGACTGTGTGAAAACCGGTGTTTGGAATATGAACCGCACATCACAAGGCGAGACGCAGTTGTTGGCGCCTACTTTCTTCTCCCCTCCACCGATGGGAGGGATTTCATCCTGACCCCATTTGCATTTACCTCGGTGGGCCCTCGTCCTTCTCAAGGAGCTTTGTAGTGCCCAACAAAAAAGATTTTGAATTCCTGATTCCCGAAAGCAAAAGTAAGTTGCTCATGATCAACCAGAAGGAGAGGCAGTTGTTGCGGTTAATTCTGAGTAGAACCTTGGACAGTGAAGGTGGCAAAAAATACATCGTTGAAAGGCTCGGAACGGAATACCTTGAAATAGGGAAATCGCTTCTGGAGCAGATGCAAGAAGATTAGTGGATATCGCTCCCGCGCGGATCATAAACGCAGAGAAGATGTGAAAGGGACTAAGGCCGCAGCGGAGGTCGAAGGCGTCCAAAATAAATCAACATCTAAGGTTTCCACCATGCGGTGCATTTCTGCATATTGGAGGGGTACACTATGGATCGCTTTAGCAAAAGAGACGTCAAGGAAATCCTTGAGTTGCTTGAAAACGAACTGGACAGTATTCCCAGACTGGACAAACTACAAAAGATGAAGATGAGAAGCAAAATTAGACGACAGGAGAACTGGCTGGCGGGTTTAGCCCATCCGAAACCTCCCAAGATAGTCATGCATTTGGGGGAGAGGCTTTCGGATTTTTTTTACCAGTATCCTTCAGGATTTTCAGACAGGCTCACTGAACTGCTAGAGACGAAAATAGCGAAGATGGAAAAAGAAAAAGCATATGCGAGTAAATCGACTCAGTAAATGGGGGTCTGGCGGAAGCGACTAAGTG
>JASFTV010000285.1:0-4923 GCA_050050615.1 Desulfobacteraceae bacterium | reverse complement strand
CCGCTTCCAGCTCCTCGCTTTTGTTTCCGGGCAATCACTATATTTAGAACTGGTTTTGGCAGGGTCAACCGTAAGTCCTCTTCACCCCCCTCATTCCAAGCCACGCCTTTACGAAAGGAATAGGCCCCTGCGTGGGATTTGCCCCACACCGGGACGGCTGACGCAAGCGCTAGGCCTAAAACAAATAGAACAGCAAGGCTACCCTTTGCTCTCAAAACCATCGATCTCTCTTTGAAACCTCTCGACATGTTCCTGTCTCTCCGGGCTATTCTCTCTCTACGAGCCGAAAGGCGTTATCACATGGTCTCCTTGTCATCCAGGACCTGAACCAGTTTCTGTAAGGTATCCAACTCTTCCAGAAGCTCTAAATTGTTGATGACTTCCAGGTCCGTGGCAGTGACCTGCCTTCCTGAGGAGGCGTCCTGAACCATGGTAGGACTCTGGAAAATCTTTGCGCTGAACCACCCGAAGGCGACGATCAGCAGCGAGGCAGCAGCCACGGCAGGGATCATTCGTTTTGGCGTGGCCACGATACGTTTCCACCATCCTGCCCGCAATTCTTCATGCCTTAGCTTCCGTTTAATGGACCATGAAAGGGCGCTGGCCCTTTCAAGCGAAAGCTGTGGCGGGGCCATCTCCTCTTTTATCCGCGCAAGCAGATGATGCATCCTCCCACGCTCTTCACGACAACCGGCGCAGCTTCTCAGGTGTTGGTCCCAAGCGAGCTGCTCTTTTGGATCTAACTCGCCGTAAAGATCCAACCAAAAAGTTTCTTGGCGATCAGAACAAACCTTCATGATATCCTCTCCCTTAGGGCTGGGCCCATTCCTTTAACGTCTCCCGAAGGAAGCGTGTTGCACGAAAGAGATGGCTTTTTACAGTACCCTCGGCAACACCCATGATCTGTGCGATCTCGCGAATCCTCATACCATGGAGCACCTTGAGCTGAAAGACCATCCGCTGCGTCTCGGGCAGAGAGATCAGGGACTTTCGAATATCCTCGGAGAGCTGCTTACTGCTCAAGAGGGTCACCGAATCCGTACGGTCTTCAAGATCCGGGTGGTCTTCAGACACCTTTCTTGACGGGTCGTTTTCGCTTTTTTTATGCTGCCAAGGTGAAAAGATGCGTTGCCATCTCCTGCGACGTCTTTTCCCGTCTAAACAGACATTGACCACGATGCGATAAAACCACGTATAAAAAGATGAATCTCCTCGAAATTTCCCCAGATTTCGGAAGATCCGCAAGAATGCTTCTTGGGTGAAATCCTCCGCCTCTTGAGGATCTTCACCGCACATGTGATAGGCAATGGCATACGCCTTTTGCTGGTAACGCCTGACCAGTTCTTCGATGGCCCACTGTTCCCCATTCTGAGCGCGAGCCACCAATGGCTCATCCTGCCAGGTCGTGGGGGATGGACCTCTGTGTCCATCGATGTTTTGGCCCTCCTGCAAACTCACCTCTGCTGCTCTTCGGGACACGGATCCTCGCTAAATCGATTATCTCCTCTCACGCCGTGAACGCGCTTACTGGGCATGAACCGCAATGATCAGACCATGATTCACCGCCAGCCTATACACCATCCAAATGACCAATAAGGCTCTGTGTAGATTCCTCTCACTCGAAGATCATAATAGGCCGGTCTTCTCCAAAAGTGAAGGTGTTTATGACGCGGCTTGCGAACAATATGTGATCTCTTGTTGTGTTTTGATCCATAAATATGTTTGCTGGCTCTATTCTGCATCCTATGCAAGTGGTGTCTTTCTCGCTGACTCAGATGGCCGTCTGAAAAAGCCCGGGTTCTATACTGGCAGATTCGCCGCTGTTCTCGGTTTAGGCGGATAAACTCCTTGTGTGTGATTTGACCACGTCTTGCGCCCTGGATGATGCGCTTGGATTGTCTCTCCTGACGGTGGGCGATCCGACCACTGGCCCAACACGCACTCCCTAAGACGAAAACCGCGCCCATGACCACCGCTAGAATCATCAACGCTTTTGTTTTCATGATCACCCTCCACATCCTGCGAATTTTATCCCTTTAGACGCCTGAGGTGACCGTTGGGTTTACCATAAGTTCTCCGCATTTGGAGATTTTAGGAAAATAGAAATATTTCTAGGATAAACTAAACTTTACCAGATATAAGCTAAATAGTATGGGTGTATGGAAGGTTGCACACCATTGTGTGCGGAGATGCACCTTTTCGCGTGCGCGCTCTCGTATATCCCAGCCAACGATGCCCTGTTGAACGCATCTTTTTCCAATCGATGATAAAGCGGCCCAATGAAATATTCATAAATATTGGGATATTAAAAGCCTGGCCAGGATTTCGCATATGATTCCTATGGACAAAGCGGTGAAGGAATCCGGATGTGGCATACAAATTGAAGTAGACTCACTTCGGCCCATGTTGGTTGATCCTTGCTCCCCTAAGCACGCAAAAGAGAGATCCCTGTTTCTAGACACTGAAGGCTTTGCGGCCGGCATAAGACTTTTATTGGAATACTCCTGATTTCAAGCGGTTATCTGAAAATAGAATAGCAAGGGCCAACAATCCAAAGGAGTTCAAAAACGTGACTGAGCCTAAGACAGATTCCCCTCAAAAACAGAAAGAGTCTCAACGCCCTGTATTTGATCGTAGACAGTTCTCATACACCACCCACATTCCGGAAAGACGATCTGGGAAGGACCGGAGAAGTGGTTTAGACCGGAGGAGCGGCAAAGACCGAAGAGTCGCCAAGGATGCTAGGGGCTGGATCAAGCTCAGGCGCGGCCGAATAAGCATTCATATAAGGTATTTCGGAGATCGAAGGACGGGGATTGATCGGAGGAGCGGCAAAGACCGAAGAGCCGGCTCTGTCTCTTCAAGTCGTCGCAAGGATACATAAACAAAAGCTGGGCCAGCGCCTTTTCAGTTGTCACGCATCACCTGCCACCAAGCTACCCCTCTGGCTGCAATACCCCTCAAGGCTCTACTTTCCGGAAGATCACCCCAAAAGCCGCAGCGAGCCGACCGAGAAGGCGAGGAGGAATTGTCCCGTATAATACATGGGCAATCCGACAAGCCGATTGAAGAACGCTTTTTTCAAGAATCGGTCTCGGGCCACAAAGACGTCGGAAAAATAGAAGCTCAGGGCGCCCACCAAGACCATGATGCGCCCTTGTGGGTTCAGGTTAGAATTGCCAAAAACAGAACTGGCTCCTGAAAGCATGAGGGTGATCGCAATGATGTACAGCAAGACCGGTCCATGCATTGGACCCAGATGGGGCCTGAGCCAGAAATAGACGCAGCCGCTGATGATGAGGGCGCCAGAAGATCCTATCCAGGTCCAGGCATTCACATTCGTCACAATTTGAAAAGCGAAAATGTAGAAAACATTTCCCAGCAAAAAAGAGACAAGCCCAAGAACAAACATCTTTCTTTGAGGCAGGGCCAAGAAAAAGTCCCCACCAAGGCAGAAGCCCAGACCTATCAGAAGAAAACGGGTGTATCTGGGTATCCGGTGGGGCGAAATCAGGACGACCAAAATGAACAAGAAGGAAAGAAGCGTCTTGGTCGGCACAAGACCCTGACGATTTTCCTGGTTCTCAAAATAGAGGACGCCGGCAAGCAGAATTGCCGCCCCAAGGACGATCAAAATACTCCCCATGACACCTCCGTGCTTTTACATCGAAAGACGCTTCAAGCTCCCGCCCCTGTCCGGGCCTTTTGCCCTTACCAATAGGGAGCCAAAGTTTTGTAACTACCTTTGTGAATCTGCTCGCCCACAGCGTGGGGCTCTCTGCCGCGGTTTTTTTAGGAGCTTTCTGTCTCACAATCAAAGCCTTTCCCCTCCTACCCCAAAGAGCGGAGAAGGGTATGCGACCACTTTTTTGTTGGATGTTGTATGGATATAGCCTTATCATGGCAGTTTTTGCAAGAAGGTTTTCCTGAACGTTCCACAATAAAATCGTTACACGTTTTTTTCTAACGCGACGTTATCGCTCCCATGGCGAAAGGCTGAAAGATAGAGAAGCTGAAAGCTCAAAGCGAATAGCTCTCGTCGGCACACAAAGTCCCGCACGGACGGGATCCCTGCCTGCCGCCCCGCAAACGGTATCCCTGTCTGCCTCAGGCAGGTCCGTTTCACTGCGACAGGCAGGTCCACTTCGTTCCGACAAGCAGCGGGGAATTCAAATCTAGAATATCCCTATCTTTACCTTTTGTCATTGAGGGGCATGTTATCCTCACCTTTCGTAAAGCGGGGTCAGGAGCCCGTCCGAAAACCAGCTTCCCCTCCCCTCGCGGTAGGGGACAAAGGGGAGGGGGAAAGAACAGTGGGCGAAAAAAGCCAATCTTTATTCGCCCCCGCCTGGAAGCCTCCGGGCTGGAAGCGGGCCCGGTGGGAGAAAAGCGGCATGGTCGAATCTCACAGGCCTTCACGGGAAAAGTCGCACGATTCTGGCCCGGACCGAAGCACCGCCCTTTTTATTGCACCCCAAAGGGCTATTGGAGAAGACCATGTCCTTTTCGAAGGGCCATATCTCAAAAAAAATCCCACCGGCCATAGCCGCGACCCGATATTTGGGGTTTACTCCTCCAATCACCTGGGAATCTCCTGCCAACTCATTAAACCCCAAATATTGGGGAGCTTAATCCTCACGCAATAGATATGGCCTTGAGAAAAGCGGCATGGTCGAATCTCACAGGCCTTCACGGCAAAAGTCGCACGATTCTGGCCAGGGCCGAAGCACCGGGCTTCCAATGCTAAAGTGAAGCACCCCGGGCCAAGGCGAGCGAACCCTATGAAAGACCGAAATAATCTTCGGCCATTCAAGAAGAGGACAAATTGTGCTGATCCTGTGCTATATTGAAAAAGCAACGGATGTAGCAACTGTCTGGAATTTCAGAGGAGCCCTTCTTTCAACACGGACTGCATGGGTTGCC
>JASFTV010000284.1:0-4950 GCA_050050615.1 Desulfobacteraceae bacterium | reverse complement strand
TCGAAGGACCAATTCTCAGGGTAGAAAGCGACAAGTAGGCCTCTTTGCTGCCAGCATGGGGTACGCCGAATGAAGAAATCCCCCTCGATCCCCTTTACGAAAGGGGGAAGAGGGATTTGCTGTCTTACATGACCCTTCATAAAAGGCGAGGATACGCGACAAAGGGGGAAATGCCTCTATCACCATTTACCCTCTTTTATAAAGGCCCACCCTCTGCCCTCCTTCGCCTTTTTGAAAGGGGGAAAGAAGGGCTTCCCTTTTGCAAAGCGGCTCGACATGAGCCTTCGACCCGAGCTGAGGCGGAGGGGTGAGTCGACCTGTGCTCGTCGACAGGTCTCGCCGAATGTGGCAGGTGAATCTCTGCGCCCAAAGAGCGGGGCTCTCTGCCGCGGTTTTTGTAGAGGGGATTTTTGCCGGTCTTGGGCTCAATTAGGGCTGAAGTGAGCTCAATTCGATAAACTGCTTATGTACAGAAAAGGAGGAGGAGAATGGACGTATTTACAGCGATGAGGGAGAGACGTAGTTGCAGGAATTTTTCGCCGGAACCGGTCAGTGAGGGGGATCTTGAAAGGATTATGGAGGCTGCATCCTGGGCACCATCTCCCCTGAATGGGCAACCCTGGGAATTCATCGTGGTGACCAATCAGGAGGTGAAGGAAAAGATCTTTTCTGAATCTGACAGATGCCGGACATGGGCGCTTGAGACAAGCGGCTGGAAATGGTTAGGCAAGTACCAAGTTGACTTCTTGAAGTCAGCTCCTGTCATCATTGCCGTCGTCGGAGATCCGCAAAAGACCGGAATGGATATGTTCCAGGAAGAGGGCAAGGTAGGGTACCAGCACGCCTGTGCCGCAGCTATCCAGAACATGCATCTCGCAGCGCATGCTTTGGGATTGAGCAGTTTATGGTTTACCCTGTACGACAAAAAGGCCATGAGAGAAATCCTTGACATCGATGCTGAGAAGACACCTTTGGCATTGGTATGTATAGGCAAGCCCGGTTCGGAGATTCCTTCGGTGCCCAGAAAGGATGTCAAGGAGAAGACGAGGTACATTTAACAGAAAAGTCCCAGCCTACGCTCTGCAACGATCCCATTCCATGTTTGCTGTATCTTGCCAGGGTGACGTTCTTGGCGTGTTGGAGTCATGGAGTACTGGAGTGATGGGTTAGCCCCTCCGGCCTTCGCAGTCAGCGTTGTCGAACCTGAGAACCGAGGTTAAGTGCTTTTACATCCTCATAAATTTCCATGTCTATGGCCGCTAAAACCCGTGCTTAGTTGCATAAATAAGGGTGTCATTTCGAAGGAACGAACTGACCCAGAAATCTCTGGTAACACTAGATGAAGATTTCTCCCGGAGTTTACCCCTTCGGCAGGCTCCCTTCGATGAACTCAGGGCCAGAGGCAGGGCACCCCGTTGAGGGATCGATTACTGCTTGACACAGCAGAGCCTTTTGCCTAATCTCAGAATGGCTATGCGCGAGTTTTTGTTAGCTCATGTAGACTGGGAGGGGATAGATGACAATCGCAGTGCCATCTCTCTGATCTCCCCCGTACGCCATTCCTTAGGCTAGAATATTTATCCGTTTTATTGGCCCTTTTTCTTGTAATACAATGTGAAACATCCCCCTGCTGGGACGATCGGCTTTTCGTTATTACGATAAGCCATTGAAAGGAGGGCCCGAGATGAAGCATTGGTTATTTCCTATTATCTTGATGTGCCTGGTCATTGGTGTGATTGTTTGTGCACCTGCGGGCAATGAATTCGTCAACGCAAAAAGCGAGGAAGGATCGAATCCGGCGGCCTATTCACCAACCCCATCAGCAGGGACTGACTGGGCTTGTCCTATTGCCCCGGGCGTATGGTATCCTGGTGAGGGCGCGCTTTCTGAGAAGCCGGTGCGTTACTATCGGGTGAGATGCTTTCCCGGCTGTCACAAGGGAAGCGTCCACGGCATGTACCCGGATGAACCTCTCAACATGACCCCTATATTTCCGACCAGTACTGTGCCGGGAATAGGGAAAGCCTTCCAAAAGAAAGACTGATGCCGCCTTCCGTGAGGCCGGGTTTCCTTAGATATGCCGAAAGAAAGGGGAGGCGTATTGGAGTAGCCGACTTCGGCATAGTCCCCGATGCGCCAAGGCCGCTATGGCGACGGCGCGTAGCCAATCCGGCCTTCGCGGCTGTTATGGCGGAGTTGGCTGGCCACGACGGCTGAACTGGAGTGGCGGACTAAGAGAGAAAACTTCCGTTTTTCTCTGCTTTCAATACGCCAGCGTTGCCCGACCGAATGCATCACTGTCACAGCCAACAGGCGACCCAGTGGTCTCTACCTACCTCCACCAAATCCGGATCGTGAACGTTGCATGCTGATTTTGCAGCGTGGCAGCGAGGGTGGAATCGGCATCCTGGAGGCGGGTTGATGGGGCTGGGGATTTCTCCCTTGGGGATGGGTTGCGTTCTCCGATACTTGGGATCCGGCACGGGGACAGCAGCCAGGAGGGTGGCTGTGTAAGGATGAACCGGGTTCTTAAAGACTTCTTCTAAGGGACCGATCTCGACGATTTTTCCCAGGTACATGATGGCGACCCGATCACAGATATACTTGCATGTGGCCAGATCATGGGTAATAAACAGGTAGGTCAGATCGAATTCGTGCTTGAGTTGCACCATTAATTCCAGGATCAGGGCTCTCACAGAGACGTCGGCCATGGCGATCGGCTCATCAGCGACAACGAAATCCGGATTGGTCACCAAAGCTCTCGCAATCACAACCCGTTGCCGCTGACCTCCTGAGAGTTGGTGCGGGTATTTTCTGTAAAGGAAATCGGCAGGGGCTAACCCGACCTTTTCCATGATCTGAAGGCAGCGTTCCCTTATCTCTGCCTTGTTGTACGAGTTATGGATGACGAGAGGGTGTCCGATCGCCTTGCCTATGGCCATCCGAGGGCTCAAAGAGGCATAAGGGTCCTGGAAAATAATCTGCATCTTCTCCCTTATCCTCTGCATCTCCTTTTTTGAATGGGAGAAAATGGATCTGCCTTTATAGAGAACCTCTCCAGAGGTCGGTTCGAGAAGACGCAGAATGAGTCTTCCTGTCGTTGTCTTGCCACACCCGCTCTCACCAACCAATCCCAATACTTCCCCCTTTTGGATGAAGAAAGAGACGCTGTCGACAGCCCTGACAAAGCCTTTCTCCTTTGCGAGCAAGTTGTCAAGAAAGCCTTTTTGCAGGGGAAAGTGTTTCTTCAAGTTGGTGACGGTTATGAGTTCTTCCACTTTCTTTCTCACCCGTATAGCCAGCAACTGACAAGGCGGTGGTTTTTGGTAAAGGCCTCCGGGGTTTGAACCTTACAGATCTCTTTGGCATAGGGACACCGGGGATGAAACACACAACCAGACGGCGGATTCACCAAGTCGGGAGGGCTTCCCGGCATGGTCTCCAGTTTGGGTTGATCAAGCTTGATGTTGGGTATGGAGGACAGAAGCCCTTGCGTATAGGGGTGGAGGGGATCTTCGAAGATGGCGTTCGCATCTCCTACCTCCGCAATGGTGCCTCCGTACATGACCGTGATGCGATCGGCCATCTGGGCGACATTTCCCAGGTTATGGGTGATCAGGATGATCGTCAAACTGTATTGTCTGCGCAAATCATTGAGTAGATCAAGAAACTGGGCCTCCACGATCACATCAAGAGAGGTGGTGGGCTCATCAGCGATCAGGAGATCAGGGTTTAGGATCAGTCCCATTCCGATCATGATGCGTTGTCGCATCCCACCCGACATTTGATGGGGATATTCTAGAAGCCTTTCAGGAGAGATGCCCAGACTTTCAAGCATCGCTTCGGCGCGTTCAAAGGCTGTTTTTTTGTTCAGTCCTTTTTCGTGGGTGAAAAGGGTTTCCGTGAATTGTTGATCAATACGGAAAAGAGGATTCAGAGAAGTCAAGGGGTCTTGAAAAATCATGGCGATTTTCCGTCCGCGAAGGGCAAGAATCTCTTTCTCGCTCATTTGAACAATGTCCTGACCATGATACAGCATGCGTCCCTTTACAATTCTACCGGGGGGTCTCAAAAGCCGCAGGATCGAAAAGCCGAGGGTTGATTTGCCACAACCGGATTCGCCCACAAGCCCCATCACTTCCCCCTCCTCCAGCTTCAAATCCACATCCTTTACAGCCTGAACCGTCCCGATGTTAATGGGGAAGTGAACCGTGAGATCTTCGATTTCCAAAATGGGTGCCAATCTTTTACCGCTCCAGGAGTCTGGGATTCAAAATCTCAGCAAGACCTTCGCCGAGCATGGTAAAGCCCAGGGCAAGGGTGGAAATCATGGCCCCGGGAAAGGTGATTAGCCACCACTGGCCAGAAGGAAGGAACTTCTTTCCCATGGATAGATCCATGCCCCAGTCCACGATGGAAGGGGGGAGTCCGAGGCCAAGGTATGTCAAAGCAGCCTCAATCATAATGGCATCGGCCACATTCAGGGTGAACACCACCACCGTTGTGGCGATCACATTGGGGAAGATATATTTCCATAAGATCACGGAACCGGAAGCGCCGATCGCCCGTGCCGCCTCAACGTAAAGGTCTTCTTTGATGGAGAGGGTCTGACCCCGGACCAAACGAAAATAGGTCGGGATATAGATCACAGCAACAGCGAGTGTAATATTAATGACACCGGGGCCAAGCATTGCCGCAAAGGCGATCGCCAGTATGAGACCTGGAAAGGAATAGAGCGAGTCCATAATCAGGGAAAGCACCCTGTCAAAGAAGCCTCCTGAAAAGCCGGATATCAGACCAAGGGTTATGCCAAAAACGGAGGAGATAGCGGCTGCCAATACGGCAACACGAAGGATGGTCCTCGACCCGTGTATGATCCGGGACCAGACATCTCGCTGGAGGTTGTCCGTTCCCATGAAGTGTTTTCCTCCCGGTGGAGCGAGCTGCGGT
>JASFTV010000283.1:0-4959 GCA_050050615.1 Desulfobacteraceae bacterium | reverse complement strand
AAATACCTTCCCAAGTTGTGCGCCGGTGAAAACCTATGGGGTTTCGGCCTAACGGAGCCCAATGCGGGTTCAGATGCTGGAAACACGAAGACAACAGCGGTTCTGGACGGCGATGAATGGGTCATCAACGGGAGTAAGATCTTTATCACCAACGCCTCTACGAGGATCACCACCGGCATAACATCCCTGTGCCGCACTGGAAACAGGGAGGATGGGCGAGCAGAGCTCTCCTGTATTATCATAGAAACGGGGACCCCTGGGTTTGAGACGCGGGAGATGCACGGGAAGATGATGTGGCGGGCTTCAAACACCAGTGAGCTCTATTTTGAAGATTGCCGAGTCCCGGAGGAAAACCTCCTGGGCCCCAGGGGGCATGGGTTTTATCAAATGATGGAGACCCTGGATGGAGGTCGCCTGTCCATCGGGGCGATGGGATTGGGAGGAGCTCAAGGCTGCTTTGAGATGGCCCTCAAATACAGTAAGGAAAGGGTCCAGTTCGGCCAACCCATATCCAATTTCCAGATAAACGCCTTTAAGTTGGCGGACATGGCGCTTGAAATCGAGTGTGCTCGCCTCCTTCTTTACAAGGCATGCTGGCTGCGGGATAATAATAAAGCATTCAGCAAGGAAGCGGCCATGGCCAAGCTCCACTGCTCTGAAGTCATGTATCGATGTGCGAATCATGCTGTCCAGCTTCATGGTGGCTATGGGCTCATGAAGGAATATGATGTGGAGCGATTTTACAGAGATCAGAAACTTCTGGAAATTGGGGAAGGAACCTCAGAGGTGCAGAGAATCGTCATCTCGCGGCTGATAGGCGCCGTATGAATGACGGCTCAAGGCGCAAGGCTCAACTTGCATCCAATACCTTGCTGGGGATCGGAAATGCCCGATAATCTGTTGATTCGAGTGTTTACTGGCTGTTGCCCAAACCTTCAAACGCACCATGCTGTGGAGGGAGGCGTTGAGACCTTTTCTGGAATGCCTGGTGGGAGGCCTTCGTCATTTCAACAGGTTATGGAATGGGGGACCCCCTGGCCCCGAGCGAAGTCGAGGGGAACAGGGAGGGGGGAGGCTTCACCCGTCCGTAACCTGTTGAAATGACCAGGCCGGGAGCCTCGGTATGTAAGAAAAGGTCTCAACGCCCTTACACAAGCACCCCCGATAATTTGGGCAACAGCCCTCTGATACCCAAATTAGACGGTGGATTTGGGATTCAAAAAAGCTTACATGGTCTTTTGCTGATTTGGGAATGAACCGCCTGATTGTAGATCAAATTGTAACCGGCTCATGAAAAGTGAGCACAGAGCTGAGAGCGCATGCTAGACCGGATTTTAGGCGAAGACATCGCCTTTTATGTGAGGGCTCATCGGGCCTTACTCATCTGTTCGATTCTACTAACGGCTGCTTCCGCCCTTTTTGTTGTCGTCCCTGCGTACCTGCTTCAGCCATTCATTGATGAAGGGATGAAGACTGGCGCTGATCCTGCCACGTGGAAAATCCCTTGGTTGGCTATCACCTGGGAAGGGGGTTTCTCCTGGCAGCGAACAGAACTTGTCCTCGTGGACAATATCTCTCCGAACCGTCTCCTAATCCTTCTCACCTTTATAGCCTTTTTATCCGTTCTGTTGAAATCGATGACCATTTACGTCAGTCAGCTCGCTGCAGCCGCCTTCTCAAACAGGGCCATCCTATCCCTAAGAACGGACCTCTTCGATAAATTCGTTTCCCTCCCGCTCGGCTTTTATCACAAGCGCAAAGCAGGAGAGCTCATCTCGAGATCAACAGCTGATCTCACGGTCATGCAGGGCAGTATTGCGCACATACTGATCGGCCTGGTCGAGCACCCCCTGACAGCACTGGCCTTTCTAATCTACCTCTGCCTGATGAACTTTAGGCTGACCCTGCTCGTCTTTGTTGCGGTTCCGGTAATTGTGGGGCTGGTGCGCTTGTTTGGGAGAAAGGTCAAAAAGCATGCCAGAAGGGTTCAGGATGCCCTGTCCTATGTGACAGCCGCCTACCAAGAGATGCTTGTATGCCTCAAGGTTATTCAGGGATATTGTATGAATGAAGGGGAGTCAAAGAAGTTCCGTATGCTTGCTCATAAGCTGTACAAAAGTGTCATGCGCTGGAACCGTTGGCAACTCGGACTTGGCCCCATGATGGACTCGACCGTATTTCTGATTCTGCCCGGTGTTTTGATCATCGGCAAAGTCTACTTTCATCATACCCTTGGGGAACTCGTCTCCATGATATACGCTTTTTCAAGGGTCTACTCGCCGCTCAAAAATCTGGCCAGGGTAAACAACGAGCTTCGTAGCCTCCAAGGCGCCACTGAGCGGGTCTTTGGGATTGTGAAGACCATCCCGGATATTCAGGATCGTCCGGAAGCCAAGCTGCTGCCGAGACACCGGGAAGCGATAGAATTTAGAGGGGTGAACTTCGCCTATGAGCCAGGAGCCCTGGTGCTTCAGGATATTTCTTTCAGGATTGAAGCGGGCGAGATGGTCGCCTTTGTCGGATCGACAGGGGCAGGGAAGAGCACGCTGCTGGACCTTGTTCCCCGTTTCTATGATGTGACCAGCGGTAGCATCACGATTGACGGGATCGATATTCGGGGCGTGACGCTTAGTTCCTTGCGTGGGCAGATAAGTACGGTCAGTCAGGAGATCCTGCTTTTCCACGATACCATTGCCAATAATATAAACGGAGCAGGGAGAAGCATGGAAGAGGTCATAGAAGCGGCCAAGGCGGCGCACGCCCACGATTTTATCATGGCTCAGCCTGCGGGCTATGAATCGGTGGTGGGGGATCGAGGGACGCTTCTTTCGGGGGGTCAGAGGCAGCGCATCGCCATTGCAAGGGCTATTCTGGCTGATCCATCCATATTGATACTGGATGAGGCTGCTTCGGCCCTGGATGCCGAGAGTGAACGCTTCATCCAGCAGGCCATAGAAAAGCTGAGGGGCGGGCGGACTATTTTGGTGGCAGCCCATCGTTTGAGCACCATCCGAGAGGCAGACCGGATCTATGTGCTTGAAGGGGGCAGGATCTTGGAATCAGGTACCCGAGAGGATTTAATGGCCCAAAACGGCCGCTTCCGCCAACTCCATGACATTCAGTTCAGAGCGTGAATACTTAGTGACGTTCAAAGCTGTTCGCATGGACCATCCTCCCTTACGGGAAGCTTTTCGTCGGTCATGACCATTTTTCTCAAGGGGATATCTAAGGTGCTCAGTGGTGGCGGCCAAAAAATTCGAGGTTTGACAAGCTCACGGGAGATTCCCAGTTGTTCAGGGGCGCAAACCCCGAATTTTTGGCCACTGCAGAGTGCGGTGGGATTCTTTTTGTGAGATATCCCCTTTCGAAAAAGGTCATGGCCTCCCTGGGTAGGCGAAGGCACAGAGGAAAGGGGCCTCAACCATGCGAACACTTTTGAACGTCACTAAATACTTATTCTCCCAAAAGCACAGCAAGATCATCCCCTGAAATTCCCCGTATCCTGACAGACTTTAGCCTGGAACGCTTCCCGGAAATGATTTCAATGCAGCCTCTGGGGACTTTGAGCTTTTTTGCAAGGAGTTTGATAAGCGCCTCGTTGGCCATGCCCTCGATGGGGGGAGCGGTGACTTTCACCCTGTAGACATCACTTTCTCTGCCGATGATCTGGTTTTTCGATGCTTTTGGGATGAGTTTGATCTTGATGAGAGTTTCAGTTGGTGTCATGTCCCAGAACATCCTTGTTCAAGAACGGTTTCCTGGTTTCCCTGGGTCATGGGGATCTCTTTTCAAAAACGAAAAAGTCGGTGCCCGGGAGCCAGCATTTGGTCACGGGTGGCGCTTTTGATCCCTTTCGCGCATGACGGCCATTAACCCAAGCGCGTTGCCAGCTGAACCAGGCTCTGGACCACAAAAGACTGAAGAAAGATGATGGCCAGGATGACAAGGATCGGAGAGAAATCGAGACCCCCAAAATGAATGGGAATCCTTCGCCTGACGGGGTAAAGGACAGGCTCTGTGATAGAGTTGAGAAATCTGACGATAGGGTTGTAGGGATCAGGGTTGACCCACGAGATAACCGCCCGGGCGATGATGACCCACATATACAAACTCAATCCAATGTCAAGAATTTTGGCTATGGCAACCAAAAAATTAGCTACAATGAACATAGTTTCTCCTGAACGCCTTTATTGAAATCATGACCAAAACTTGTGACTTTTTCATAAACGTCGAATGATACTGCAGCCGTTTCACTTGGCGCAAATTTCCATCCCTGTGATCGTGCCATGGCATTTGCAGGCTGTGCCGATCAACCACTTTCCCGTTCCCTTGGCCTCCACTTTGATAAGCATCTCCCTCAAATTGTCAACCTTATAGCCACCCAATCCGGGAGCGAGTTGACGGCTTCTTATAATATGAATTCCAAAATCCATTGGATTCAATTGGCTTATGAGTTTGTAGAGCGGCGTTCCCCGCTTTTCACCGGTAACCGTGCAGTAGTCTCCGGGTTCTGGGCAGTCATCCGGGCAGCGGAAATCGGCATAACTGACCAGAAGGGAGCCTTCGCTTCCCGGCCATGTATGAGGTAAGAAGGGTTTTATGCTCCCGGGAACGCCTATCTGCTTCACGATGAAGTCTTTACGGAGACAATGTCTCAACCATTCGAAGGCCAGATGGACAGGGAGCGCAGGTATTATGACATTCGAGGGGCTAAGGAAAGAGAGATTTTCAACCAAAAAGCGAACGCCATCATAGAGGATGCGCTCAACGGGCAGGTCTTGTATCCCGGCAAGGCTCGTCTCATCTTTATCAACAACATAAATGAGAGAATCCGATTTTCTGGTAAGAATCCTTGCTGCTCTTCCACCAAAATGACCTGCCCCTATGATGAGAACCGCGTTCTCTGGGAGACGATCGTCCAAATAGCCGGAATCGTGTTTTGATAGTGCCGGCATTTTC